>NZ_VDDC01000127.1:0-526 GCF_006239215.1 Paracoccus haeundaensis | reverse complement strand
TGGCTGGGCTGGCCTCCGAGGCCGCCGTCCCGAAGACGGTGATGATCGACGCGACCTATCTCAAGGCGCATCGCACGGCGACCAGCCTGCGGTCGAAAAAGGGGGGCCAGGCGACCAGAGGGGCCGTCTGATCGGCCGCACGAAGGGTGGCATGAACACCAAGCTGCATGCCGTCACCGATGCCGATGGCCGCCCGATCCGGTTTTTCATGACCGCAGGCCAGGTCAGCGACTACACCGGCGCGGCAGCCCTGCTGGGCAGTCTGCCCGCCGCGGAGTGGCTGCTAGCCGACCGGGGCTATGATGCCAACTGGTTCAGGGAAGCATTGAAAGACAAGGGAATAAAGCCCTGCATTCCCGGCAGGAAGTCGCGCGGCAAGCCAATCAAGCACGACAAGCGCCGTTACAGGCGCCGCAACAGGATCGAGATCATGTTCGGACGCCTGAAGGACTGGCGACGGGTCGCTACACGCTACGACCGATGCCCGAAGGTATTCCTATCCGCCGTCGCCCTCGCAGCAACCGTC
>NZ_VDDC01000126.1:0-543 GCF_006239215.1 Paracoccus haeundaensis | reverse complement strand
TGGCGCAAGGAGTTCGGTGGGCTGAAAACCGACCAAGTGAAGCGATTGAAGGAGCTGGAGAAGGAGAATGAGCGGCTCCGGAAGGCCGTCTCTG
Source organism: Paracoccus haeundaensis (assembly GCF_006239215.1). Classification (NCBI taxonomy): domain Bacteria; kingdom Pseudomonadati; phylum Pseudomonadota; class Alphaproteobacteria; order Rhodobacterales; family Paracoccaceae; genus Paracoccus; species Paracoccus haeundaensis. The sequence goes on along the minus strand of NZ_VDDC01000126.1, from coordinate 449 downwards.
ACCTGACGCTCGAGAAGCTCATCCTTCGGGAGGCGGCATCGGGAAACTTCTGAGCCCCGCCCGCCGCCGTGCTTGCATCGAGCATGTCAGGCAGAAGCTCCGGATCTCGGAACGGCTCGCCTGTCGCGTGCTCGGGCAGCATCGCTCGACACAGCGGAAAGTGCCGAGCGGACGGGCCGATGAAAACGTCCTGACGGCCGACATCATCGCGCTCGCCTCGCAATATGGGCGCTACGGATACCGCCGGAGTTGCCGGTGGTTGCGCCACTGGTCCGAGCGACCACCGGCGACGCCCTTCTGCGCGAGGCCGGTTGGGCAGTGAACGTGAAATGGGTCGAGCGCATCTGGCGGCGGGAGGGGCTGAAGGTGCCACAAAAGCAACCAAAGAAGGGTCGGCTCTGGCTGAACGACGGGTCATGCATCCGTCTGCGGCCAGAGCGTTCGAACCA
>NZ_VDDC01000125.1:0-546 GCF_006239215.1 Paracoccus haeundaensis | reverse complement strand
ACATCGTCGAAGAAGGTCGGACCATGGGTCGGCCTCACGCCTTCACGCAACCAGTCAGGCGAACGCGACATCTCTGGCGGGATCACCAAAGCAGGGGACATCAACCTGCGGCGCGCTCTGTGCCAAGCGGCAACAGTCATGATGCATCGTGGCCGCTCGACATGGCTGAGAACATGGGCAGTGCAGGTCGCGCGCCGTCGTGGCGCGAAACGGGCCATGGTCGCCCTTGCCCGGCGCATCAGCGTGATCCTGCACCGAATATGGACTGACGGCACAACCTTCCGATCCGAGGTTCGGGTTAAGCATGCCACCTGATCGACCAGGCGCTCCATCGTTGCCTGCCTGACCGCAGGCCTTCGAGGTCCCCATGGGACGCGGTTCCGATGATGCCGTGGTCAGGACTGTTGCCGAACCACATCGAGCACGCCAATGAGATGGGCACATCGGACCTGCATTGAACCAGCATCATGTTGGCGGCCTGCGCGCCGACCACGGACCGAAGCATGCACCCAGGTGATCTCAGACGAAGGTGGCTGTGCCAGACGT
>NZ_VDDC01000124.1:0-547 GCF_006239215.1 Paracoccus haeundaensis | reverse complement strand
AAGCCGGCCACTGGATGGCCTCGGGAGCTGGCGGGCGATACCCCAGTGATGAGTGCGGGCGCTTGGTGTTGTAATGGCGGCGCCAGCTCTCGATGATAATCTTCGCCTCAGCGAGGCTGTAGAAGATCTCCCCGTTCAGCAGCTCGTCGCGGAGCTTGGAATTGAAGCTCTCACAGTAACCGTTCTCCCAGGGGGACCCCGGCTCGATATAGGCGGTCTTCGCGCCGACGGCGACGATCCATTCCCGCACCGCCTTGGCGATGAACTCCGGGCCATTGTCGGACCGTATATGATCCGGCACACCGTGCAGGAGGAAGAGATCGGACAAGACGTCGATGACGTCGGTCGATCGGAGCCTCCGGTCGACCCGGATTGCCAGGCACTCCCGGCTGAACTCGTCGATGAGATTGAGCATGCGGAACTTCCTTCCATCGTGGGTCCGGGCTTCGACGAAGTCGTAGGACCAGACATGGTTCGAACGCTCTGGCCGCAGACGGATGCATGACCCGTCGTTCAGCCAGAGCCGACCCTTCTTTGGTTGCTTTTG
>NZ_VDDC01000123.1:0-573 GCF_006239215.1 Paracoccus haeundaensis | reverse complement strand
TGGCGCAAGGAGTTCGGTGGGCTGAAAACCGACCAAGTGAAGCGATTGAAGGAGCTGGAGAAGGAGAATGAGCGGCTGCGGAAGGCCGTCTCTGACTTGACGCTCGAGAAGCTCATCCTTCGGGGTGAGGCCCATGGGCCGAACGCATCGGGAAACTTCTGAGCCCTGCCCGCCGCCGTGCTTGCATCGAGCATGTCAGGCAGAAGTTCCGGATCTCGGAACGGCTCGCCTGTCGCGTGCTCGGGCAGCATCGCTCGACACAGCGGAAAGTGCCGAGCGGACGGACCGATGAAAACGTCCTGACGGCCGACATCATCGCGCTCGCCTCGCAATATGGGCGCTACGGATACCGCCGGAGTTGCCGGTGGTTGCGCCACTGGTCCGAGCGACCACCGGCGACGCCCTTCTGCGCGAGGCCGGTTGGGCGGTGAACGTGAAACGGGTCGAGAGGTCGGACGCATGCGTCCGACGGCGGCGGGAGGGGCTGAAGGTGCCTCAAAAGCAACCAAAGAAGGGTCGGCTCTGGCTGAACGACGGGTCATGCATCCGTCTGCGGCCAGAGCGTTCGAACCA
>NZ_VDDC01000122.1:0-581 GCF_006239215.1 Paracoccus haeundaensis | reverse complement strand
GCAAGGGAACACTCGCGTTTCCCTTGAACCCTTGAGCAGAAGTGCGACGCGCGTATGGCGATCTATCATCTCAGGGCTACGATGATCTCCCGCTCTGCCGGGCGCAGCGCCACGGCGGCGGCGGCGTATCGCAGCGCCGAGCTGATCGTGGATCAGCGCACCGGCCTCGCCTTCGACTACCGCGCACGGGGCGGGGTCGATCACGTCGAGACCCTCGCGCCTGCGGATGCCCCGACCTGGGTACAGGACCGGGCGGCGCTGTGGAACGCGGTGGAGCTGGCCGAGACGCGCAAGAACAGCCAGGTCGCCCGTGAGGTCAGGGTAGCCTTACCCTGCGAGCTGGACGCCACGCAGCGGCTGCAGCTCGTCCGCGACTTCTGCCAGCGCGAATTCGTGGACCGGGGCATGGTGGCGGATATCGCCCTGCATGCCCCTGGGCGTGATGGGGACGAGCGTAACCACCATGCCCATATCCTGCTGACCACCCGGGAGATCGGCCCTGACGGGTTCACCACCAAGAACCGGGACTGGAACGCCAAGGAGCTGCTGGAGGGCTGGCGGGAGGCCTGGGCCCGGGACAC
>NZ_VDDC01000121.1:0-581 GCF_006239215.1 Paracoccus haeundaensis | reverse complement strand
GCAAGGGAACACTCGCGTTTCCCTTGAACCCTTGAGCAGAAGTGCGACGCGCGTATGGCGATCTATCATCTCAGGGCCACGATGATCTCCCGCTCCGCCGGGCGCAGCGCCACGGCGGCGGCGGCGTACCGCAGCGCCGAGCTGATCGTGGATCAGCGTACCGGCCTCGCGTTCGACTACCGCGCACGGGGCGGGGTCGATCACGTCGAGACCCTCGCGCCGGCGGATGCCCCGACCTGGGTGCAGGACCGGGCGGCGCTGTGGAACGCGGTGGAGCTGGCCGAGACGCGCAAGAACAGCCAGGTCGCCCGTGAGGTCAGGGTAGCCTTACCCTGCGAGCTGGACGCCGCGCAGCGTCTGCAGCTCGTCCGCGACTTCTGCCAGCGCGAGTTCGTGGACCGGGGCATGGTGGCGGATATCGCCCTGCACGCCCCTGGGCGCGAAGGGGACGAGCGCAACCACCATGCCCATATCCTGCTGACCACCCGGGAGATCGGCCCCGAGGGGTTCACCACCAAGAACCGGGACTGGAACGCCAAGGAGCTGCTGGAGGGCTGGCGGGAGGCCTGGGCCCGGGACAC
>NZ_VDDC01000120.1:0-584 GCF_006239215.1 Paracoccus haeundaensis | reverse complement strand
GCAGAGCGTGCACCTCCTGTGCCGAGACGGATTTGCAATGAACGGGCCGGAACCAGCCAAGATGAAGCAGGCGCGCAATGCCCTCGGCATCCCGTCGGTCCGTCTTGATCGGCATCGCCTTCAGAGCACCCTTCACCTGACGGGTCTCCATCAGCACTACACTCAGGCCCGCCTCGGTCATGCCACGATGCAGCCATTGCGACAGCGGACCGGCTTCGAGACCGACGACGGCGATGGTGCCATCCAGGTTCTCAATCCAGCGCGCCAGCGCTTCCGGCTCGCTGGCCGCCTGCGCCTCCCTCACGATCTTCCCATGCTCGCTGATGACGCAGATCGCGGTCTTCTCCAGCGACACGTCCAGTCCGACAAACAGCTTCATCCCGCAGTCCTCCCGATGGATCCAATACGGGAATGGCGCCAGATTGCCCTCGGTTTGACAACGGTAACGGGCAGGTCGCAGCGCAGGCCCCGTTACGGCATCTCGTTCTCGTTTCATAGCCAGAACATGACGGTTGCTGCGAGGGCGACGGCGGATAGGAATACCTTCGGGCATCGGTCGTAGCGTGTAGCGACCCGTCGCCAGT
>NZ_VDDC01000119.1:0-612 GCF_006239215.1 Paracoccus haeundaensis | reverse complement strand
ACCACGGGTGTTGGCCGCAGTGCGCAGGTAGAGGTCCTCAACATTGGCGCTGAGAACCCAGTCACGGGTCGAATGGATCGTGTCATGACCCTGGCCCGCCAGTTCGATCACGCGGTCACCGGCGTTATCGACCCAGTAGACATCATTCCCGGTGCCGCCATACATCTCGTCCGCGCCGGCCTTGCCGTCGATGACGTCATTGCCGCCGAAGCCGTAGATCTTGTCGTTCCCGGACGTACCGTTCAGCGTGTTCGCGCTGTCATTCCCGTTGATCGCGCCGGGAACGGGCGTGGGCCCGACCTGCATGCCGTTCAGCTCTTTCGGGACGGCGCCGTTGAAGAGGAAGTTGGCGGGTGTCAGGGTCGCCTTGTCAACGCCCTGCAGGAAGATGCTATCATTGGTCCCCAGGACGATCCGGGTGCCGCCGTTCTCGCTGATCAGCGCAGTGACGTTCGCATATCCACGGATGTCGAGGATCTCTCCGGCGCGGGCGTCGAAGTCCGTGATCGTGTCGCGACCGTCGCCTGCAGAAAAACGGAAAGTATCTTTTCCGGTCCCACCGGTAAGCGTGTCATTTCCAGTGCCCCCGACCAGGGTGTCGTTGCCCTCGTT
>NZ_VDDC01000118.1:0-646 GCF_006239215.1 Paracoccus haeundaensis | reverse complement strand
GAACTGGGGTCGCTGCAGGCCAGCCGCGCCTCGGCCGCGATCCGCCAGACCGAACTGCAGATCCAGAGCCTGCGCCTGGCCGCCGAACGCCGCGAGATGGCCGAGACGGAACTGGGCGATCTGGGCTATCGCGAGCTGGAGCTGGCCGAACGCCGCCGCAGCCTGACCGAACAGCTGGACCGGCTGGAGATCCGCGCCCCCGTGTCGGGCGTCGTCTACAACATGCAGGTCACCACGCCGCGGTCGGTGATCCGGCCCGCCGACCCGCTGCTCTACATCATCCCGCAGGACCGCCCGCTGGTGATCGGCGCGCGCGTGGCGACGATCAACATCGACGAGATCCAGCTGGGCCAGCCGGTCGTCCTGCGCTTTTCCGCATTCTCGTCGCGCACCACGCCGGAAATCGACGGGCGGCTGGACCGCATCTCCGCCGATGCCCTGCTGGATGAGGCGACGCGGACCCCCTATTACCGGGCCGAGGTCTCGATCCCGCCCGACCAACTGGACAAGCTGGGCGGGCTGGCACTGGTGCCCGGCATGCCGGTCGAGGTCTATATCCAGACCGGCGACCGCAGCCCGATGGCCTACCTGATGAAGCCGCTGGCCGACTACTTCAATCGCGCGTTCCGCGAAAGCTGATCAGCGC
>NZ_VDDC01000014.1:0-137710 GCF_006239215.1 Paracoccus haeundaensis | reverse complement strand
GGCAGGCGAGGCCCGCGAGGCCCGCGCCGCGCGCGAGGCCCGCCAGGAGGCCGCCCGCGAGGCCGAGGCCCTGGCCCGCGCCCGCATCCGCGAGGAGACCGAGCAGAGCCCCGACCAGCTGCGCGCGGGCTTGGGCGAGATCGACCTGACCGCCCCCGTCGACCGGCTGGAACAGGAGATCGCCCGCCTGCGCGGCGCGCGCGAGGCCCTGGGCGCGGTCAACCTGCGCGCCGACGAGGACAAGCGCGCCCTGGAGGCCGAACGCGACGGGCTGGCCGCCGAGAAGACCGACCTGGAGGAGGCGATCCGCAAGCTGCGCGCCGGGATCGGCAGCCTGAACCGCGAGGGGCGCGAGCGCCTTCTGGCCGCGTTCGAGACGGTGAACGCCAATTTCGCCACCCTGTTCACGACGCTTTTCGGGGGCGGCGAGGCGCGCCTGGTGATGGTCGAATCCGACGACCCGCTGGATGCGGGGCTGGAGATCATGTGCCAGCCGCCCGGCAAGCGGCTGTCGACGCTGAGCCTTTTGTCCGGGGGCGAACAGACGCTGACCGCGATGGCGCTGATCTTTGCGGTGTTCCTGGCCAATCCCGCGCCGATCTGCGTGCTGGACGAGGTCGACGCGCCGCTGGACGATGCCAATGTCAGCCGGTTCTGCGACCTTCTGGACGAGATGACCCGCCGGACCGACACGCGGTTCCTGATCATCACCCACCATGCGGTGACGATGGGCCGGATGGACCGGCTGTTCGGCGTCACCATGGTCGAGCAGGGCGTCAGCCAGCTGGTCAGCGTGGACCTGAAACGCGCCGAGGCTCTGGTCGCCTGACGCGACCCGCGCTAGGGTCTGGGCGAAACCAAGCGAGGATCCCATGAGCGTCGAACAGACCCTGGCCGAAAAAGGCATCACCCTTCCCGCAGCACCCATGCCGGCGGCGAACTATGTCCCCTTCGTGCAGACCGGCAACCTGGTCTTCATCTCGGGGCAGATCAGCGCGGACGACAATGGGCTGATCACCGGCAAGCTGGGCGACACGACCAGCCTGGAGGACGGCGCCACCGCCGCGCGCCGCTGCGGGCTGGCGCTGATCGCGCAGCTGAAGGCCGCGATCGGCAACCTGGACCGCGTGACGCGGGTGGTCAAGCTGACCGGATTCGTGAACTCGACCCCCGACTTCACCGATCAGCCCAAGGTCATCAACGGCTGTTCCGACCTGATGGTCGAGGTCTTCGGAGAGGCCGGGCGTCATTCGCGCGCCGCGGTGTCCGCGCCCTCGCTGCCCTTCGGCGTCGCGGTCGAGATCGAAGCCGTCTTCGAGGTCCGCTGATGCTGGACCCGCGCTTTCTGACCGTGCCGATCACCCATCGCGGCCTGCATGGCGCGGGGGTTCCCGAAAACAGCCTGGCCGCCGCCCGCGCCGCGATCGAGGCGGGCTACGGCATCGAATGCGACATCCAGCCCGGCCCGGACGGAGAGCCGCTGGTCTTTCACGACTATCGGCTGAAGCGGCTGACCGGGGCCGAGGGCGTGATCGGCGCGACCGACGCGCAGACGCTGGCCGGCCTGCGCCTCCTGGGCACGGACGAGCCGGTGCCGACCTTGGCCCGGTTCCTTGACCTGGTCGCGGGCCAGGTGCCGCTGCTGATCGAGGTCAAGGACCAGGACGGCGCCTGTGGCCCCGATGTCGGCTTGCTGTCCGCACGCGTGGCCAAGGTGCTGGCAGGCTATGACGGGCCGGTGGCGGTCATGTCCTTCAACCCGCACATGATCGCGGCCTTCCGCGCCGCGGCTCCGGACGTGCCGGTGGGCTTGACCACCTGCGCCTTTCCCGAGGGCGACTGGCCGCAGGTCGCGCCCGCCCGACGCGAGGAGCTGGCGCAGATTCGCGATTTCGATGCGGTGGGGGCGTGCTTCATTTCGCATGACAAGGGCGATCTGGACAATCCGCGCGTCGATGCGCTGCGCGCACAGGGCGTTCCGGTGCTGACCTGGACCATCCGCAGCGCCGCCGAGGAGGAGGCCGCCCGCCGCGTCGCCACGAACATCACCTTCGAAGGCTATCGCGCGGCGATCTGACGCCCTTTCGCTGCACAAATACCCAAGGGGCGCCGACCTGCGGCGCCCCGCGACACCGGCGGGCCCTGACAAGCCGCGCCCCGCACCCTATCTTCCGGGGCATGACCGACATGATGACCCTGACCACCCATCCCTCGATCGCCGCCATCGACCCAGAGGACTGGGACGCTCTGGGCGACGGCAATCCCTTTACCACGCACCGCTTCCTGTCCGCGCTGGAGCAGTCCCGATCCGTGGGCACCGGCACGGGGTGGCAGCCGCTGCACCTGACGCTGGAACGCGACGGGCAGACCGTCGCCGCGGCGCCGCTTTATGCCAAGTCGCACAGCCAGGGCGAATACATCTTCGACCATGCCTGGGCGCAGGCCTATGTGCGTGCGGGCGGGCGCTATTATCCCAAGCTGCAATGCGCGGTGCCCTTCACCCCCGCCACCGGCGCGCGCCTGCTGGCCCGCGACGACGAGGCCCGCGCGGGCCTTCTGGCGGGTCTGATGCAGGTGGCCGAGCGGCTTGACGTGTCGGGGGCGCATGTCACCTTCTGCACCGAGCACGAGGCCGATCTGGGCGAGGCGGCGGGGTTCCTGCCGCGCGTGACGCAGCAGTATCATTGGCTGAACCGCGGCTATGCCAGCTATGACGATTTCCTGGGGGCGCTGTCCTCGCGCAAGCGCAAGGATCTGCGCAAGGAACGCGCCCGCGCGCAGGCGTTCGGCGGCACGATCCGGCACCTGACCGGCGACGACCTGAGGCCGCATCACTGGGACGCGTTCTGGGTATTCTATCAGGACACCGGGGCGCGCAAATGGGGGCAGCCCTATCTGACGCGGGCCTTCTTCGACCGCATCCAGGACACGATGCGCGACGACATCCTGCTGGTGCTGGCGGAGGTCGACGGCCGGCCCATCGCTGGGGCGCTGAACTTCCTGGGGCCGGACGCGATCTATGGCCGTTACTGGGGCTGCGTGGCCGACCACGCCTTTTTGCATTTCGAGCTGTGCTATCACCAGGCCATCGACCATGCGATCGCGCATGGGCTGGGCCGGGTCGAGGCGGGGGCGCAGGGCGATCACAAGCTGGCCCGCGGATATGAGCCGGTGCCGATCCATTCGCTGCACTGGGTGCGCGATCCGGGTTTCCTGCGCGCGCTGGAAAACTATCTGGACCAGGAACGCGACGCGATGGGTGCCGAGATCGAGGCGCTGGCCGAGTTCACCCCCTTCCGCAAGGGCGATCTGTCTCCGTGAGCGGGCCCTTGCGTCCCGCGAAGGGCCGGGGGGCCAGCCCCCCGGACCCCCCGGTGTCGTGCCATGGGTCTGCGGTCAGACCTTTTCCAGCAGGGCCTCTCCGGCGCTGACGCTGCAGGTGCCGGGGCTGTCCTCGACATCCATCGATTTGACCACGCCGTCCTGGACATAGGCCGCAAAGCGCTTGCAGCGGCCGAAGAAGCCGACCGGAGGGGCGGTGAAGTCCAGGCCGAGGGCCTTGGTCATGCTGCCGTCGGCATCGGCCAGGACCTCGATCCCGGCCTCGGTCGCGCCGGTCTGATCGGCCCAGGCCTTGGCCACGAAGGGATCGTTCACGGTGATGCAGACGATGCGTGAGACGCCCTTGGCGCGGAACGCGTCGGCGCTGCGCACGAAGCTGGGCATATGCGCGTTCGTGCAGGTACCGGTGAAGGCGCCCGGCAGGCCGAACAGGGCGACCTTGCCCTGCATCAGGTCGGCGGTGTCGACGGTCTCGGGGCCGGCCTCGCCCACGCGCAGCAATTGGCCCTGGGGCAGCTTGTCCCCGGCGGTGATGGTCATCGCATTCTCCTGAATTGCAACGGATTCGCGGCGACTATAGGGTGCCTCCGGTGAACAGACCAGAGAGGCGGCAGATGCGCATCGTGATCGTGGGCGGGGGGCAGGCGGCAGCGTCGATGGCGGCGCGGCTGCGGGCCAAGGGCCACGAGGGACCGCTGACGGTGATCGGAAACGAGCCCGCCGCCCCCTATCAGCGCCCGCCCTTGTCCAAGGCCTATCTGCTGGGCCAGATGGGGCTGGACCGCCTGACGCTACGCGCGCCCGAATGGTGGCGCGACCAGGGGATCGCGCTGCACCTGTCGGAAACCGCGCTGTCCATCGACAGGGCGGGGCAGGTCCTGACGACCGATCGGGGCACGTATTCCTATGACGCGCTGGCGCTGACCACGGGCGCGGCGCCGCGGCGCCTGCCCGCGGCGATGGGCGGCGACCTGCCCGGCACGCATGTGATCCGCAGCCTGGCCGATGTCGACGCGTTGGCACCGCAGATGCGCGAGGGGCGGCGCCTGGTGGTGATCGGCGGTGGATATATTGGACTGGAGGCGGCGGCGGTGGCGCGCAAGCTGGGCCTGGAGGTCACGCTGATAGAGGCGGCACCGCGCATCCTGGGCCGGGTCGCGGCCGCCCAGACCGCGGACCTGATCCGCGCGCTGCACCGGGCGCATGGCGTCACCATCCTGGAAGGCACGGGGATCAGCCGCATCACCGGGGACGACCGGGCGACCGGGGTCGCGTTGACCGACGGCCGGCAGATCGACGCGGATCTGGTGATCATGGGCATCGGCGTGCTGCCGGAAACCGCGCTTGCCGGCGCGGCGGGGCTGGATCTGGACAACGGCATCGCGACCGACCTGCACGGCCGCACGTCGGATCCGTTAATCTGGGCCGCAGGCGATTGCGCCAGCACGCCCTGGCAGGGCGGGCGGCTGCGGTTGGAAAGCGTTGGCGGGGCGATCGACATGGCGGAGTGCGTGGCCGACAACATGCTGGGGCTGACGCGGGACTATGTGCCCAAGGCATGGTTCTGGTCGGATCAGTTCGATGCCAAGTTGCAGATCGCGGGTTTGAATACGGGTCATGATCAGGTCGTCACGCGGGTGGGGCAGGGCGATCACGCCGCATCGGTCTGGTATTACCGGCAGGGGACCCTGATCGCGGTCGATGCGCTGAACGACGCCCGCGCCTACATGATTGGCAAGCGCCTGATCGAGGGCGGGATCAGTCCGGACCCGGCGGTGATATCGACCGTCGCGGACCTCAAGGCGCTGATGGCATGACCGGGTCCGGTTCGCAGATCGGCCCAGGGGGGAGCGGGGGGCAGGATGCCCCCCGCCGCCACCGCGGGACGCCATCATGAGGATCGTCGGCGGCACGCTGCGCGGTCTGAAGCTGGCAGACCTGGGTGCAGGCGATCCGGCGGCGCATCTCCGCCCCACGACTGATCGCGTCCGCGAGGCGATCTTCAACCTGCTGATCAATGGCACGCACGGCAATCCACTGCCGGCGGCGCGCGTGCTAGACCTGTTCGCCGGGACCGGGGCGCTGGGGCTGGAGGCGTTGTCGCGCGGCGCTGCCCACGCGACCCTAGTCGATGACGGCGCCCGCGCCCATGCCCTGATGCGGCAGAACATCACCAAGGCCAGGGTGCAGGACAAAGCCAGCCTGCTGCGCCGCGATGCGACCAGGCTGGGGCGGCACGAAGGGCCGACGTTCGACGTCGTGTTCCTTGATCCGCCCTATGGCCAGGGACGCGGAGAGATCGCACTGGCCTCTGCCATGCAGGGCGGCTGGATCGGCGCGGGGGCATGGATCATCTGGGAGGAATCGCGCCCGCCGATGCTGCCAGCAGGGGTCACGCTGCTGGACCGGCGCAACTATGGCGATACGGTGGTGACCTTGGCGCGCGTCGCAGGCAACGAAGCTGCGTAAAAGCCACCTTTTGGTGCCGTATCCAACCTGAGGCGAACGCCCGTCATCTGCACGCAGTCGCACCGGTCCGAACGGTCGACCGCCGCGCGTGGCGCCTGACGGCGCGGGGCCGTTCGGTGGCGCCGGGCCTGCCTTCGGCGGCCCGGCGCGTCAGTGCCGGCCGCTGCCGGCGGTTCCTGCCGAACGGGCGATGCTGGCCGCTGCCGCCTCCAATGCGCCGGTGCCGTGCGGGATGCCAAGGGCGGTCAGCCCGGCCTCGATCGCGCCAAGCGTGCCCAGCAGGACGCCCGCGTTGGTGTGGCCCATATGCGCGATGCGCAGCGCACCCGACGGGTCGGGCGCGCCCAGGCCCACGCCCAGTGTCACCCCGCATTCGCGCGTCACCCAAGCCCGCAGCGCGTCGGCCCCGGGCAGCGTCACCGCGGTCACCGAACAGGCGCGGGCGGCGGGATCGGCCACCGACAGGCGGATGCTGCCGCCGACCGACCAGGCGTCGACGGCGGCCCAGGTGGCGCGGGCAAGGCGGTCGTGGCGCGCCCAGGTGGCCTCCAGCCCCTCTTCGTCCAGGATCATCGTCAGCGCCTCGGACAGGGCGAAGATCTGCTGGACGGGCGGCGTGCCGCCCCACCAGCGCCACAGCGCGTCCGACCCCGCGCGCAGGTGCCAGTCCCACCACGGAGACGTCAGCGACGTCCGCCCGCGCGCCGCCGCCCGGTCGGAAAACCACACGAAGACCGTGCCGGGCGGGCACATCAACCCCTTCTGGCTGGCGGCGATCAGCACGTCGACGCCCCAGTCGTCCATCCGCATCGGCGCGCAGCCCAAAGACGCGATGGCATCCACGACCAGCAGCGCCGGGTGATCGCCCATCGCTGTCCGGATCGCGCGGATGTCGGCCAGGGTCGCGCTGGCCGTGTCGGTCTGGCACACCATCACGGCGCGGATGCGGCCCTGCGGGTCCTGGGCCAGGCGGGCCGCCAGGCGCGCGGGATCGGGGGCCAGCGCGCCGAAGTCCAGCCGCTCGACCGTGACGCCCAGACCTTCGGTCATCTCGGCCCAGGACCGGCCGAAATGGCCGCTGGTCAGCACCAGCGCCAGGTCGCCGGGGGCGAACATGTTGGCCGACGCCGCCTCCCAGCCGGCATGGCCGTTGCCGATATAGGGCGCCAGGTTTGCCCGCGTCCCCGCCAGGCGCTTCAGGTGGGCCATGACCTGCAGGTTCACCTGCGCCAGATCGTCGGCATAGATGTCCGGCGAGGCGCGGTGCGCCGCGTTCAGCACGCGGGCCGGCACCGGCGAGGGTCCGGGAATGGCAATCAGGTCGGGTCCGGGGGCAAGGCTCATCGCAAGCGTTCCTTCACATCGTGCAAGATCGGTACGGCCACACCCCGTCCGCGTCAACGGGGGGTGGCCTTGTGGCGCAAGGTCGGAAAGGGGTATGGCTGGGCGTGATCGAAAAGGGCGCCCGCGCCCGCGACCGAAAGGCCCGACAGACACGTGGACCCGCGCCAGGACAGCCCCTCCCGATTGATTGCCGCCGCGACGCGCGGCGCGACCGTGCCGCCCGCCCCGGATGCGTCCAAGGTGCCCGGTCTGCTGCGGCGGCTGTGGGACGACTATCTGCGCCAGCACTGGGGCAAGATGGCGCTGGCCTTCTTCCTGATGACGCTGGAGGGGTCCACGCTGGCGCTGATCAGCTGGATGCTGAAGCCGCTGTTCGACCTGGTCTTCATTGGCAAGCAGCCGGGCGCGATCTGGTGGGTGGGGGCGGCGATCTTCGGCATATTCCTGCTGCGGGCGGTCACGCTGGTGGCCAGCCGGGCCCTGTTGACGACGATCTCGCTGGCGGTGTCCACGACCATGCAGACGCAGTTGCTGGCGCATATCCTGACGCTGGACAGCCGCTTTTTCCGCGACAATTCGCCCGGCGCGATGATCGAGCGGATCCAGGGCGACACGATGGCGGTCCAGGGGGTCTGGGCCACGCTGATCACGGGGGCCACGCGCGACGCCATCAGCTTGGTGATGCTGTTCGGGGTGGCGCTGAGCATCGATCCGATCTGGACGCTGGGGGCGCTGGTGGGCGCGCCGATCCTGATCATGCCCGCCGCGATGGTGCAGAGATACATCCGCCGCAAGGTGCGCCAGAACCGCGTGAACGCCAGCCTGCGCGCCACCCGGCTGGACGAGGTGCTGCACGGCATCGCCTCGATCCGGCTGAACCGGGCCGAGGCGGACCAGACCGCCCGCTTTGCGGCGATCGTGTCCCGCATCCGCGCATCCGAAACCAAGGTCGCGGCGACATCCAGCGTGATCCCGGCGCTGACCGACGTGGTGACGGGCATCGGCTTCGTCGCGGTGCTGGCGCTGGGCGGCAACCAGGTGATGGACGGCGACCGCAGCGTCGGCGACTTCATGGCGTTCTTCACCGCGCTGGCGCTGGCGTTCCAGCCGATGCGCCGCCTTGGCGGGATCGCCGGCGTCTGGCAGACCGCCGCCGCCAGCCTGGAGCGCATCTATCACGTCTTCGACACCCGTCCGACGGTCGTGTCCGGCCCCCGCACCGCGCCGCCCGACACGACCGAGATCGTTCTGGACGACGTCTGGCTGTCCTATGACGGGCAGGTCGTGCTGCACGGGCTGTCATTCACCGCCAAGGCCGGCCAGACCACCGCGCTGGTCGGCCCGTCAGGGGCGGGCAAGTCCACGGTCTTCAACCTGCTGACCCGGATGGTCGACCCGGACCGCGGCTTGGTCAGCCTGGGCGGTGCGCCGGTCAGCGACTATGACCTGGGCGTGCTGCGCGACCAGTATTCGACCGTGGCCCAGGAATCGGCCCTGTTCGACGAGAGCCTGCGCGACAACATCCTGATGGGCCGCCCCGACGCATCCGATGCCGACCTGCAGGCCGCGCTGAAGGCCGCGAATGTCAGCAACTTCCTGGACGATGGCCGCACGCTGGACAGCCCCGTGGGTCCGCGCGGGTCGGCCCTGTCGGGCGGACAGCGCCAGCGCGTGGCGATCGCCCGGGCCCTGCTGCGCGACGCGCCCGTGCTGCTGCTGGACGAGGCGACCAGCGCACTGGACACGGCCAGCGAACGTCTGGTCCAGGATGCGCTGGACCACCTGTCGCGCGGACGCACCACGCTGGTCATCGCCCACCGCCTGTCGACGATCCGCAACGCCGACAAGATCGTCGTGATGGAATCGGGACGGGTTGTCGAACAGGGCAGTCATGACCAGTTGATGGCCAAGGGCGGCGCCTATGCCCGCCTTGTCGCGCTGCAATTCGGAGACAATGAATGACCCGCCAGATCATCCGCCTGACCGGCGAGGACCGCCTGCCCTTTCTGCAGGGGCTGGTGACCAACGATGTGGCCCGTGCCCCGATCTGGGCCGCGATCCTGACGCCGCAGGGCAAGTACCTGGCCGATTTCCTGGTCGTGCCCGACGGCGACTCGTTGCTGATCGACGTCGATGCGCGGCTGGCCGAGGACCTGCTGCGCCGCCTGTCGATGTACAAGCTGCGCAGCAAGGTCGCGCTGGAGGCTGTGGACATGCCCGTCGCACGCGGCACCGGCCCCGCACCAGAGGGCGCGGTGGTCGACACGCGGCATCCGGCCCTGGGCTGGCGGCATTACGGCGCGGCGGGGGATGATGGCACGGATTGGGATGCCATCCGCGTCGCGCATTGCATCCCCGAGACTCTGGTCGAGCTGATCCCGAACGACACCTATATCCTGGAGGCCGGGTTCGAGCGTCTGCACGGCGTGGATTTCCGTAAGGGCTGCTATGTCGGTCAAGAGGTCACCGCGCGGATGAAGCACAAGACCGAGTTGCGCAAGGGCCTGACCGTGCTGCGGATCGAGGGTGCCGCCCCGGTCGGCACGCCGATCACCGCCGAGGGACGAGAGGTCGGCGCGGTCTTCACCCAGTCCGGCGGGCAGGCCATCGCCCATGTCCGCCACGACCGCGTGGCCCCCGAGATGCAGGCCGGCGAGGCGCGGCTGTTCCCGCTGTGACCGACCCCGCGCCGGGGCCGCGCAAGATCATCCATATCGACATGGATGCCTTCTTCGCCTCGGTCGAGCAGCGCGATTTTCCGGAACTGCGCGGCAAGCCGGTGGCCGTGGGCGGGTCCGCCGCGCGGGGCGTCGTGGCCGCCGCCAGCTATGAGGCGCGGGTGTTCGGGGTGCGGTCCGCCATGCCGTCAGTGACGGCGGCCCGGCTGTGCCCCGACCTGATTTTCGTGCGGCACCGGTTCGACGTCTACAAGCAGGTCAGCCAGCAGATCCGCGACATCTTCCTGGACTACACCCCCCTGGTCGAGCCTTTGTCCCTGGACGAGGCCTATCTGGACGTGACCGATCACCTTGACGGGCGCACCGCGACCAAGATCGCGTCCCAGATCCGCGCCCGCATCCGCGAGACCACGGGCCTGACCGCCAGCGCGGGCGTCAGCTACAACAAGTTCCTGGCCAAGCTGGCATCCGACCAGAACAAGCCCGACGGTCTGTGCGTGATCACGCCAGAACAGGGGCCGGGCTTCGTGCTGTCCCTGCCGGTGGGCAAGTTCCACGGCGTGGGGCCCGCGACGGCGGCCAAGATGCAGGCGATGGGCATCGCCACCGGGGCCGACCTACATGCGCAGGACCTGGATTTCCTGCTGCGGCGGTTCGGCAAGTCGGGGCGCTATTACTGGAACATCGCGCGGGGCATCGACCACCGCCGGGTCAGCCCCGACCGCATCCGCAAGTCCGTGGGGGCGGAAAACACCTATTCCGCCGACATCATGGCGCTGGACGCCGCGCAGGAGGCGCTGGAGCCTTTGACCGCCAAGGTCTGGTCCGCCGTCGCGCGCCACGACCTGCGCGGGCGGACCGTAACGCTGAAGGTCAAGTTCAGCGATTTTCAGCAGATCACGCGCGCCCGCAGCCTGGGTCATGCGGTGGCCTCGCAGGACGAGCTGTTGTCCATCGCGCGCGACCTGGCGGCGGGCGTGCTGCCCGATCCGCGCGGCGCGCGCCTGCTGGGCGTGACGCTGTCGGGGTTCGAGGCCCCCAATGACGGCCCCGCCCAGCTGTCGCTGTTCGATTAGCGCCAGCGCACCCACCGGCCCGGACCCTGCGCCGCCAGGATCAGCAGGCCCCCCGCCACGGCCCAGTTCTTGACCACGATGGTGACCTGCCACGGGTCGGCGCGCAGCTGCCAGTGAAACCAGCTGGTGCCGATGCAATAGACCGCCAGCAGCAGCGCCCAGGTCCGCACGCGCGGTCCCAGGATCAGGCAGATGCCCGCGACCAGGTTGAAGGCCGCGACCGGCCAGACCAGTACGCCGGGCAGGCCAAGGCTTTCGATCATGCGGATGACCTGCGTCGGGTCGCCGACTTTCTGAAGCGCGCCGCCGATGAACAGGACCGCAATCAGCAGGCGGCCCGTCAGGTTCAGGGCGCTGTTCATGCGCGGGTCGCGAACCAGTCCTCGGGCACCCAGGCGAAGGCGTCGCCGCGCGCCTCGACATGGCCGATGCCGGGAAAGGGCAGGTGCGTGCCCGCCACCGCAATCCGGTCGGCGGTGACCATCTGCAGCAGGTTGCGCCGGGTCGTGGCCGCCTGGCCTGCGTCGGTGTCGAAGGCAACGCCGGCATCCGGGTGGCGGAACTGCAGCGCGGCCAGGGCGGCGGCATCGCCTAGGATGATCATCTGTGCGTCGCCATCCGACAGGCGCAGGCCGCTGTGGCCCGGCGTGTGGCCGGGCAGGGCCATCGTGGTGATGCCGCCGCCCAGGTCGGCCTCTCCGGCAAAGGTCTGGACGCGGTCACCATAGGCGTCGCGGACCCCGCGGGCCAGCGCGAAGAAGGGCTGGACATCGGCGGGCGCGGCGCTGGCCGTCGCCTCGTCGGTCCAGAAGGCCAGTTCGTCCTCGTTGACGTGCAGCGCGGCATTGGCAAAGACCGCGCCCGCATCGCCCACCAGTCCGCCCGCATGGTCGGGATGCAGGTGCGTCATCACGATCCGGGTGATCTGGTCGGGCGTCACGCCCAATGCCGCAAGCGAGGCCGCCAGATGCCCGGTGGTGGGACCGAAGGCCGACCCGCCGCCCGCATCGACCAGCGTCAGCTGATCGCCCTGGCGGATCAGATGCACGCTGACCGGCACGCGGATCGGTTGTTCGGGGTCCAGATAGGCGGCACGCAGGGCCGCGCCATAGGCCGCATCGTCCAGGTTGACGACCAGATCCTTGGCAAAGTCGAAATGCCCGTCGGCGATGGTGGTGACGGTGGTGTTGCCCAGGGTGCGGGTATGGACGGTCGGCAGAAAGGCCGGGATCGCGGCGGCGGCCGGTTCCTGGGCAAAGACCAGGCCGCGGCCCAGGAACGGCATCGCGACGGCGGCGCCCGCGGCGGTCAGCATCAGGTGGCGGCGAGACAGGACGGTCACGGGCATCTCCTTTTTCGGGGGTTTGCGCGATCTTTCCCGCGAAGCGATGCCCGGCACCACGCCCCATCAGCGCGTTCACGCAAAGGTGAGAACGCGACGCGCCCCGCAGGGGGCCTGCGGGGCGCGCGTGTCAGGTCGGGCCGTGGATCAGGCGCGTTCGCTGTATTCGAACATCTCGGTGTTGACGACGATCGCCTCGCCCTCGCCCACGAAGGGCGGGATCATGATGCGCACGCCGTTGTCCAGGATTGCCGGCTTGTAGCTGTTGGCGGCGGTCTGGCCCTTCACGACCGGCTCGGTCTCGGCGACGGTGCAGGTGACCTTCTGCGGGATCGAGACCGACAGGGCCTCCTCGCCGTAATATTCGATTGTGGCGGTCATGCCGTCCTGCAGGAAGGGGCGGCGGTCGCCCAAGAGGTCGGCGTCCAGTTCGGTCTGCTCGAAGGTCTCGCTGTCCATGAAGACCAGCTTGCCGTCGGATTCGTACAGGAACTGCTGGTCCTTCTGGTCCAGGCGGACGCGCTCGACCTTGTCCTCGCTGCGGAAACGCTCGTTCAGCTTGCGACCGTCGCGCAGGTTCTTCAGTTCGACCTGGGCAAAGGCGCCGCCCTTGCCGGGCTTGACGTGGTTCACCTTGACGGCGCCCCACAGGCCCCCGTCATGTTCCAGGATGTTGCCGGGGCGGATTTCATTGCCGTTGATCTTGGGCATGGGATGGGTCTCGTGCGTTTGCGGAAATTTCGGGCCGTCCTGGCATTGCCAGCCGTTGAACGACAATTCTGGCCCCCTATATCGAGGGCTGCGGCATCAGGCAACCAGAACGGAACTGCGGCGTTGTCAAGATGCCAACAAGATCATCGCCACGTCACTGGCGCAGTGGGGTCACGATTTTTCCCGCAATTTGCGCGACATGCAGTAAGGACATGGCAGACATGCGAGTGAAGGGATACCGAATCGGCGGGCCGAACGGCTAAGGCAGCAGGCACCGTCAGAGAAGCGGATTCAAGAAACAGGGGAAACGTCAAGTTTTCCCATAAGGCCCTGACTCCCGATCAGGGCCGCAAGAGAATGGACGAAAACAAGATGCGCGATTTTGTCGACGGCTCGGCCTTCAATTTCGAACAGGGCCAGCGTGCCCGCAAGCTGTTTGCAGCGGTGGTGCTGGCAGCCTTGGATGATGCCATTGCGGATGACAAGAAATACGGCAACGGCCCCGAACAGATCGCCCGTTGGGCGCGCTCGCGCGATGGGCGCGAGGTGCTGTCCTGTGCCGGGATCGACCCGAACGAGCGTGTGGTCAAGGGCCTGATGGAATTCGTGTCCAAGGGCGTGCGCACCTCGGTCGCGCTGTCGCGCGAGGAGAGTGAGCGCCGCATGGCCGCCGAGGCCGAGGAAGCCGAAGCCGCCTGAAACCTGCGCGCATCGACGATCAGGGCCGCCCTTTCGGGCGGCCTCTTTTGTTACAGCCGCGTCACCACACGCTGTGAATAGAAATGGCGGACGTCGGCGGCGTTGCACAACTCGGTCGCGGGCGTCATGACCGCCGCCGAGGCGGCCGCCGCGCCAAGGGCCAGCGCCTCCTGCATGGGCCAGTCGCGCGCCGCCGCCAGCACGAAGCCCGCGACGAAGCTGTCGCCCGCGCCCACGGCGCTGACCACGCGCACCGGCGCCGCCGCGGCGTGCCAGGCGCCATCGGGTCCGGCGATGACCGACCCGTCCGCTCCGCGCGCCACGATCACCGATTTCGCCGCCCCGTTGCGCACCAGGCCCGCCGCGAATTCGGCGCTGTCGCTGCGCAGGGGCAGGGGGCGTCCCGCCAGGCCCTCGGCCTCGTGGCTGTCCATGCGCAGCACGTCAACGGGAATGGACGACCCCGCCAGGGCGCGCAGCGCATCCCCCGAGGTGTCCACCAGCAGCCGCGCCCGCCCGTCCTTGAGCCTGACGGTCAGCATCTGTTCGAACCCCGGCGCGATGCCCGGCGGGTTCGACCCGGACACGACCACCCAGCCCCCGGCCAGCGCGGCCTCGGCGATGGCGGCGATGGTGCTGGCCAGCTGGGTCATGTGCCATTCAGGGCCGGGCATGACGAACCGGTACTGCCCCCCCGTCGCGCGGTCGGTGACGGCCAGCGACTGGCGGGTTTCACCCGGCGCGGTCAGGCGCAGCACCTTGAGCCCCGCCGCCTTCAGCATGTCGGCCATGCGCTGGCCCGTCGCGCCGCCCAGGGCAACCATCGCGGTGGACTGGCCGCCGATGATCTTGATCGCCCGGCTGACATTGATGCCGCCGCCGCCCGGATCGACGACCGGCTTGTCGCAGCGCAGCTTCAGGTCGGGCACGACGCTGTCGGCGGCGGTCGACAGGTCCAGCGCCGGGTTCAGCGTGACGGTCAGGATGGGGGCCTGACCGCTCATCTCATTCCCACCAGCGGTCGATGGTGGCGATGTCGTCGTCGGACCAGCCGAAATGATGCGCCATCTCGTGCGTGACGATATGGGTGACCAGATCGCCCAGGGTCACGTCGCCACGCGACGCCCATTCGTCCATGATCGGACGGCGGTACAGCCAGATGATGTCCGGCCCGCCCGGCTGGTCGCTGATCGATTTCTCAGTCACGGGGATGCCGTCATAGATGCCGGTCAGGTCGAACGCATCGTCGATCTGCAGCTCGTCCAGCACGTCCTCGGGGGCGAATTCTGCGACACGGATGGCGACCTGTGCCGCGGCTTCGCGGAATTCGGGGGGCAGGGTCGTCATGGCGTGCCGGGCCATGGCCTCGATCTCGGCCGCGTCGGGGGCCGTGCGGCCGTTCCAGTCACTCATTCCAGCGCCTCCTGCATGGTCCCCCCGATATGGACAAAAATGCCCGGCTGTGAAAGAGCAACAGCAACAGGAGACGAGCCATGACCATCACCCGCTTCGCGCCCTCGCCCACCGGCCATATCCATGTCGGCAACCTGCGCACCGCGCTGTTCAACTATCTGATCGCCCGCAAGACCGGCGGCAGCTTCATCCTGCGCCTGGACGACACCGACCAGGAGCGCAGCAAGGAGGAGTATGTCGAGGGCATCAAGCGCGACCTGGACTGGCTGGGCCTGCACTGGGACCGGATCGAGCGTCAGTCGCTGCGCCTGGACCGCTATCGCGCCGAGGCGGATGCGCTGCGCGCCTCGGGGCGCCTCTACGAGGTGTTCGAGACCCCGGTCGAGCTGGACCTGAAGCGCAAGAAGCTGCTGAACATGGGCCGCCCGCCGGTCTATGACCGCACCGGCCTGTCGCTGTCGGAGGCGGACAAGGACCGCCTGCGGGCCGAGGGGCGCGAGGGATACTGGCGCTTCCTGCTGGACCAGAACCGCATCGAATGGACCGACGGCATCCTGGGCGACATCTCGATCGACGCGGCCTCGGTCAGCGACCCGGTGCTGATCCGGGCCGACGGGCAGGTTCTGTACACCTTCGCCAGCAGCGTCGACGACACGGACATGGGCGTGACCCATATCGTGCGCGGGTCGGACCATGTGACCAACACCGCGACCCAGATCCAGATCATCCAGGCCATCGGCGGCACGCCCCCGGCCTTTGCGCACCATTCGCTGCTGACCGGCGCCAAGGGCGAGGAACTGTCCAAGCGGATCGGCGCGCTGTCGCTGAAGGACCTGCGCGAGGGCGGCGTGGCGCCCGAGGCGCTGATCAGCCTGATGGCACGGTTGGGGTCGGGCGTGCCGGTGGGGCTGGCCTCGCTGGACGAGTTGGCCGAGAGCTTCGATCTGGGGCAGTTCGGCGCCTCGCCCACCAAGTTCGATGCCGAGGACCTGTGGCCGCTGACGCGCGAGCGCAACCAGGCGCTGCCCTTCGCGGCGGTGGCCGACCGCATCGCGGCCCTGGGCGTGCCGGACGATCAGGCCGAACGCTTCTGGCGCGTGGCGTCCCAGAACATCACGCGCCTGGACGACCTGGGCGACTGGTGGCGGATCTTCAGCGAGGGTGCGGAACCCCAGATCGACCCCGAGGATGCCGACTTCATCGCGCAGGCCATGACCCTGCTGCCTGCGGGCCCCTTCACCGACGCGACCTGGGGCGAATGGACCGCCGCGGTCAAGGAGGCCACAGGCCGCAAGGGCAAGGGCCTGTTCATGCCGCTGCGCAAGGCCGTGACCGGCCAGGCGCATGGCCCGGACATGTCCGACGTCATGCCCCTGCTGCAGGTCGTCAAGGCGCGTCCCTGACCCATCCACCCTACGATCCGAACGGGTCCGGCCACGGCCGGGCCCGTTCGCGTTGACGGCATCGAATGGTGCGTCCCGCACCAATGCCAGGCGCAATGCCTGACAAGCGATGCGCGCTAAATACAATCCGAACATATTATACTGCCGATACCTGCACCGTAATTGTCGGTGAATTGCGGATCATCATCTTGGTACTGTCGTGGCTGATGCGCATTCTAAAAAGTGCGCGCTGTTCATTGGAAAATTTGAGCGTCATCCACTGTCGTTCTTATTTCATTCCTTCCGCCTGCCAGTCGTTATCAGCGCCTTCCATTGGAAAAGGCGCTGACAACCACCGGACAGTCGTGGGCCAGGGGCAGTCAGCGCAGCAAGGCCGCGATGTCGACTGATTCCGAAGGAAATTGCCGCGCAGTATCGTGCTTTGGCTGAATGTGGGGCGCTTGGGCATAAACACCCAAACGCGGGCGTTTCGGCGAAAAGGAACCACCTGTATAATTGGACAGGCATCTGAATATTCAACCCACTGTAATGACACCTAACTAAACCCTGAATTGCGTTACTGCCCAATTCTCGCCTCAATTTGCCGCTTTTATCGGCAGCAGAGGGCGTTCATTTTGCGCGACAATCAGTCACAAGTGAATTGGATCGCACAGTATGCGTATCAGCGAAAAGCGCACCGCGCCGGCCAACGGCAACCGCTTCGGCCGTGACAACAGCATTTCCCAGGGTTCTGCAAAATCGTCCCGTCGCCTGCTTCAGGCGCTGACGGCCGGTGTCGCGGCCTTCGGCAGTTCCGTTGCGGCCTATGCCGGCGGTTACGTGGCGCCCATCGTGGAATTCACCCCCGCCGCCACGCCCGTCGCGGCCGTTGGCAATGCGCCCAATTACTGGCTGGCGCTGATCCCGCTTGCGCTGCTGTATCTGGGGACGCGCGGCGGCGATGATGTCGGATCCAACCCGCCGCAGAACATCGGCGGTCCGTGCTTTTGCGAAGGCACGCTGATCCTGGCGGACAACGCATGGGTCAAGGTCGAGACCATCCAGGCGGGCGACATCGTCACCACCTCCAAGGGGCCGCAGCGCGTCCTGTCGGTCGGATCATGGCAGCCGACGCAGTTCCGCGACCGTCCCAGCATCGTCGCCGGCGTTCGTCTTTCGGCCAATCATGGCGTGCAGGTCGACGGCTTCAACGTCGAGGCCGGCGCGGTCAGCAGCAAACGCGGTCTGATCGACGGCCGCAGCTATTTCCATATCCTGGTCGAGGATCACAGCTGGCTCTCGGTAAAGGCCGATGACGCCGGGACCGTGCTGGTCGCGGAAAGCCTGCTGATGACCAAGGATCTGAAGCTGTCCAAGGACTTTCCGCATCTGGTCGATCACCATGCCGCGAACCCGGTCGCCCCGCGCCTGTCGCGGGCGGACGCCCTGCCTGCGGCGGCCTGACACCGGATTCGGACCCATCCCATGCAATAGACCATGCCCCGCACGATGGCGGGGCATGGTTCATTCCCTGGCGTCTGATCGTCAGGGCATCGTGGGCAGGGCAAAGCCGTGGATGGTCATCCGGCTTTCGCGGGCATAGTCCTCGGTGGTCCAGCCGGCCCAGGTGGCATGACGTTCGATCGTCGTCAGCGTCGCCATTCTCGTCGTGAGGTCCCAGATGAAGCCGGACGCCATGTCGGCATGGCGCACCGTCTCGAACACCTTGCCGTCGATCGAGAACACGCAGCGGTCGGCGAACAGCTCGAACTCCAGGCGCTGCGGCACGCCCGGCTTGAACTCGCCCAGTGCCAGCGTGCGGCGGTCGGACGATGCACGGCCCCCCCCGGTGCGGGGCATGTGGACTGCCGGCGCCCATCCGATCACACCGTTGCGCTTGACCAGTTCGAAATCAAGCTCCTTGCCGTTGTCCGCGTGGGTGAAGAAGGCATTGACGGCGCTGCTGGTATGGCTGGTGACCACCGCGCCCCACTTGCCGATGGCAGCGGACGGGCGGTTCAGTTGCATCGCGCCGTTCCGCCACTGGCCCCCCTCCATCGCCGCGCTGATCGAGACGGACTTGTCGGTGTTGTAGGTGACGCGGGCCGGCGTGCCCAGGCTGCCGCCCACGCCGTTGCCCCGGTCGCCCCCGGCCCAGTTCGGCAGGAAGATGTTGATGCCCCCTGCGCTGCTCCAGTCAAAGGACAGCGAGCGGTCGATGGTAAAGTCCTGAACGGCGCGATAGCCCGTGGGCAGCAGCGGCGCGACCGGCGCGGGCTGGACAGGTGCCGGCTGCACGGGTGCAGGCTGGACCGGCGCAGGAGCCGGGGTGACGGGCGCGGGTTGTGCTGGGGTCGGCGAGGGGGTGGGCGTCGGCGTGACCGGTGCGGGCGTAACCGGTGCCGGCTGAACGGGTGCGGGCGTCACGGCCGGCTGCGCAGCCAGATAGGCTTGCAGGTCCGTGGTCGTGGCCTGCAGGGCCGCCAAGACGTCGGTCAGTTTCTTGCGATCGCTCATGTTCGGTTCCTGGGGCGTCGGAGTCGGGGTGGGAGTAGGCGTCGGGGTCGGCGTTGGAGTAGGAGTAGGGGTTGGCGTTGGCGTTGGCGTTGGCGTTGGCGTTGGTGCCGGCGTCGGGGTTGGAGTGGGTGTAGGCGCCGGGGTCGGCGTGGGAGTAGGAGTCGGCGTGGGTGTCGGCTCCGGAGTAGGAGTCGGGACCACCACTGGTTCCATCAACGCCGCGACCGCGGTCCAGGCCGGGTTGCGGTCGCCCAGCCAGCGCTGCAGGCCGTGGCAGACATTCGCGTCCGGCAACCGGCATTCGACCGACATCGCCATCGGCCCGTCGAACCCTTGGGTCCGAAGCGCGGCGATGGTGGCGGCATAGACCGCGCCCATCTGCGCACTGACCGAGAACGCATGCAGGAACGCCCGCGTGGCGGCGGTGCCTCCGACGCCGTTCAGATGGTTGCCGACCTCGTAGGCGCCCAGTTCCATGCCATACTTCGTCGCCTCGGTGCGGTAATGCCGCCACTTGGGGGTCAGCGCCCTGACGGTCCGATCGGCCGCCCAGTTCGCGCCCGTCAGCATCTGGTCGCGCATCCGGTCGAATGCCGCGCTTTGCGACAGGGTCGTGCGCCAGCCGTCGATCTGGGCCACGCGCGCGCCATAGGCCATGCCGCCGTCGACCTGGGCATGCACGGTCAGCATGTCGATCACCGAATGCGGCGCGACATAGGTCGGCAGCCCCCGTGTCCCGCTGCGGTCCCGCCACAGCGGAGCGACCAGGATGTCGGTCTCGCCGCCGACCCAATCGGCCTGGTGCTGGACCACGGTGTGCAGCCGGGTGTCGTTGCCCCAGACCGCGCGCCAGGCCTGCGCCATCTGGGTGGCGCGCATGCCGTACCAGTTGCGGAACTCGGACCCCGTGGCGGTGCCAAAGGCCAGGCGGCCCTGCTCGGCGCAGTAATGCGCCTGGGGCGTGCCCGAAAAGTCCCAGGTCTTGGTGCTGTATTCGACATAGACGTGCCGCGGCGCGGGCATCAGCGTCCGGATCAGCGTGGCACACTGGCGGAAATGATCATCGGTGGCCGCGGTCGGAAGGCACAGCCACATGTCCGCGCCGACCTGGTTGCACAGCGCGGCCATCCACTCGTAGGGCACGAAGCGGTGGAAGATCTCGTCGGTCGGCAGGGCGCGGCTGGCCCAGTTGGTGATCCGCAGACCACCCTGGTCCGCGCTGGTCAGGATGCCGACCCATTCGTCGAACCGCAGCGCGCCAAAGCCGCGCACCGTGTCCAGATACTGGCTGCGAAAGATCGCGCCGCGGTCGGCGTCGGGCCAGTCGTCCCGGTGGTTCAGGCGGATGTTGCGGATCTGCCCGCCGGCAGGGTCAATGGTCCGGACGATGATGTCGACCCAGCTGGACCCGTTCGCGGTGAAGTCGAAATAGATTTCGTTCGGCAGGGACCGGTTGATGTTCGTGCCGCCGATGACGTCGATCGTGCAGGTTCCCTGCCAGCGCAGGCGCCAGCGACCGGTCCCGCCGGCCTGGGCCGGCATGTTGTGGAAGACGCGGGTCCGGAAGCCCCCCGAGTTCGGCGGGATCGAGATCAGCCGCCCACCGGCAGTCATGTGCCCTGCGGCCACCAGCGCGTCCCATTGCAGCCCGCCCCGGTCCGACTGCCACGACCAGGCCTGCTTGAACGCGTTGACGAATGGGCGCGAGCTTTCGCTGTTGATGACCCCGAGGCGGGCCGCGATCTTTCCGGTCGGCATGGTGACGTCTCCGATCTGCGCTGTTTGCAGGGCCCGTTACACAGCCTTTGCGGTAATACTTCCTTAACCATGCGCGCGTTGCAGGTGCCGGTTCGCCGGCAACGGATCCGCAACAGTCGAGGCGAGGACCGGGCGCTGTATGGTCGCGCGTCGCGCCAGCCTCCGCACGGCCAAGCGAACGTTGCGGTACCTGCCGGGCGGATCGCGGACCCATTCCCGCCATCGCGCGTTCGGATGAGGGCTGCACATAAGCAGGCCGACAAGGAGTTAACGATGACCCATGCAACACTGACCCTGGAAGACGGCCCCGAACTGTCGGGAGAGATCGTCGATACCGGTGGCGATTATATCCGGATCCGCACCACGACCGAGATGACGCAGGATCAGCTGGCACAATATGCCGAAGGCCTGATCGAGATCGGCGGCAAGATGCAGAAGGTGATGCTGGAAAGCGCGATCCCGCTTCCCGATGACGAGGAGGTCATCGAACTGACAATGCGCCGCTTCACGCCGTCCGCCTGACGCCGCAGGGGGAAGCGCCTTTTCGTGTGATGCGCAAGATGTTGCAGGGTCACAGATACCTTACTTGCCGGCATCCGTCGAAGCGTGGTGAATGCATTCCGTGCAAATTGTTAATGATCGATCCTTTACACCCCGCCACGTAATTTGACGCAGCAGCTGGAGAGATATCGTTGGCCCGACTGTTTACCGAGGATGAATTGCGCCTGATCGATGACGCGCTGTCGTCCTATCAGCACAACAGCGCCTATCGCACGGTCCGCGCAAAGGTTGCAGCGCTTGTAGCGGAGGATCAGCGCGACCGGATAGTCGTGATCCCCCTACCCAAGGTTCGGCATCCCTGATCATGCTATGCCGGCGTACATTAAGCCCTGCTAAAATATACTGTGCAATACATTCAAAGGGAACTTGTGTGTAAGGTAATTGTATGACGGCAACAGGCCAGGCGATAGGATCAAAAATAACAGTTTTTAAATGGTAAACGGGACTCACTAAATTTTTTTGGTTCTTACTTATATGTTCAGCTGTAAAAAGGGCTGGCGCCAGTCTAGGTATATTTTTATAGAATTTCTGATCATTGCGGCTTTGCTTGTCAATAAATTTTTAGAAATATTGATCTCATTTTAAGTAATTAATAATTATTCCTGGTGCGATTTTCTTTTTAAGCATCTTGAATTTAAAAGCCATGCTTATCTAACTGAGCGACGCAATGTTTAATATCTGAGTTGGCGCTGCTAATCTATCTAAGTATAATGATTTATGCATGGTTTTGTCATGGATTATGTTGGTGCGTGCTACTTAAGGGGTTCCTCAGCTTGATGGTAATGTGTGGCGCCATGTCGACCGTTAGACTTACGTTTCCTCCTTGTCGCTGTGGATTGGAAATCAGGCTTTGCTTTCGTGCGTATACTGCATAATAAAGATTTCTGTTTTATTTATTGTATCTTGAGCCGCGGTGAAATGTGTCGCTTCCGCCGGCTCTGCTACACAAATTCTGCAAGGGATTTATCTTATGAACCCAGCTTGGTAACTGGGCTACATGAGTAATCCGACACCCCCAGTTTACAGGACCAGGAACTGGCCGGCCTGCAATGAAGCGCCCAAGCGCCCTAGTTCGCGACGATCTGGTTCGACCCCGAGGTGAACCGGAATGCCGCGCCATCAGGCAAGTGTGACCGCCAATAGGTCTACGACGATACCGTCATCCATACTTGTCTGATGATGAAGGATCTGTTCGGCATGGCATTACGGCAGATCGAGCCATCGAAACGACACTGGTCCGAGTGATCTTGGCGAGTGGCTTCTTCTAGAGCCTGTTGCATCTCATGGGTTCTAATTGAGCTATGCCGGAGTTCGGCACGCTATTGCGCAGCCAGAGGACGCTGGCCGTGAATAGCCCATATCGTGGCCCCAACGGCCCGCTACACCTGATGATCGATAGCACGGCGTCAAGGTCGAGGGTGAGGGCGAGTGGAACCCACGCAAGCATGGGGAGGATTACCGGACGGCGCGGCAGTGGCACCCCGGTCATGCAGGGCACACCGAAGACATTCAGCATGGACGAAGAGTTGGCCGCTATGGACGGCGGGCGCGGCTACGATGGCGAGGAGCTGGTGGCATGAAGAACAAGCTTGGAGATCTCAACAATCACCTGTTTGCCGCCCTAGAGCGTCTGTCCGATGAGGATATGACGGCCGAGCAGATCGAGCAGGAGGCCAAGCGGGCGTCGGCGATCGTTGCGGTGGCCGACACCATCATCAGCAATGCGGACACGCAGTTGAAGGCAGCCAAGCTATGGGCGGAACATGGTCAGCAGATCATGCCCATGCTGCCGCAGATTGGGCGGGCCGAAACATGAAAGGTCGTGCTATTGTTTATCTACCCAAGGAGCTGGCATGGATAGAGGCCCGCAAGGATATGCCGCGCGCCGAACTGCATGCCCTGTTCTGTGCCTATTGGCAGCGGAACGATGTGCTCCTCGGCGCCTTCAAGAACCTGTGCAAGCGCAAGCGCTGGATGACCGGCCGCACCGGATGCTTCAGCAAGGGACAGGTGCCGTTCAACAAGGGCAAACCGATGTCGCCGGAGGTGCGCGCCAAGTGTCTGGCTACGACGTTCAAGGCCGGACAGCTCCCGCACAATTATCGTGGCCCTGGTCACGAACGCGTCGACAGCGAGGAGGGCTACGTCATCATGATCGTGGCCGAGAAAAACCCTTGGACGGGCGCCGATACCCGCCCGGTGCAGAAACACCGCTATCTTTGGGAGCAGATTAATGGCCCGGTCCCGGAGGGGCACGTTCTGAAATGCCTGGACGGCGATAAGAAGAACTGCGCCCCGGAAAATTGGGAAGCCATACCGCAGGCCTTGTTGCCACGGCTGAACGCCCGCTGGTCAGGCGTCAAATACGACGATGCTGCGCCTGAACTGAAACCCGCAGTGATGACCGTGGCAAAGTTGGACCATGCAGCACGGCTGGCACGGGCCAGCAGGAAATGACCACCGTCCTGCACCAGTTCAACAACTTGAGGCCCTTCGGCGGCTTCGACCTAATCATGGCCGACCCGCCTTGGCGGTATGAGATGCGGTCGGAGAAAGGCGAGACGCGGTCGCCTCAGGCCAAGTACGCCTGCATGTCGATCGACGAGATCGCCGCACTGCCCGTCGCGGCATTGGCCGCGCCAAACTGCCTGCTGTGGCTATGGGGCCTGAACACGATGCTGCCTCAGGCCCTGGCAGTGATCGAGGCCTGGGGCTTCGAGTATAAGACGTCGGGCCACTGGGTGAAGACGACCGTGAACGGCAAGCTGAACATGGGTATGGGCTACATCCTGCGCGGTGCTGGCGAGCCGTTCCTGATCGGCACGCGCGGCGCGCCGAAGACGACCAGCTCGACCAGTTCCGTCATCATGGGCCAGATCCGCGAGCATAGCCGCAAGCCGGAGGAGGCCTTCGCCGCGGCCGAAAAGCTGATGCCCGACGCGCGGCGTATCGAGGTGTTCAGCCGGCAGAGGCAGGCAGGGTGGTCGAACTGGGGACACGAGTCCGAGAAATTCGAGGAGGCCAGCTGATGGCGAGACCATACACCCCCGAGCTGCTGGCGGAGCGTTGGGATTGCAGCGCCGAGACTGTCCGGGCCATGGTGCGCAGCGGGACGTTGCCAGCGTTCCGAGTCGGAAAAATGATGCGCATCACGGCCAGGGCGGTAGAGGACTACGAATGCGGGATTACAGGATCGGACGACTCAAGGGCCGGTTCGTCGTCATGTGGAACGACGACGGAGGAAGCCGGCGACGTTATCGCCTTGAGGCACACACGCAGAAAGATGCTGAGCGCGAAGCGCGCGACCTAATCCTGCGGCAGACGGCACCCGCTAAGGGCCTCCTCGTTTCACAGCTATGGGCCGCTTATCAGGAAGAGGTCGCAGGCCGCCGCCAAGAATCAAAGTTGGCCCAGACAGGCAAGAACGTCCTTCCAGTATTCGGGCACCTCAGTCCTGACCAGATCAGCATCGAGGACTGCCGGCGCTTCATCGCGAACCGCCGCCAGGCAGGGCGCAAGGATGCGACGATCCGGACGGAGCTTGGCTGCCTCCGGACAGCTCTGACATGGGCCGTTAAGGCGAAGCTAATCCGCAATGCGCCACGGATCGAAATGCCGCAGACGCCGCCACCGCGTGAGCGGTATCTGGACCGCGACGAGGTCGCACGGCTATTGACCGCTTGCGGGGATCCCCACATTCGTCTTGTGGTGCTGCTGATGCTGACGACGGCGGGCCGGATCGGCGCGCTTCTGGAACTGACATGGGATCGTGTGGATCTGGATCGCCGACTGATCAAGCTGGCAACGAATGACATCGGACCGCGCAAGGGCAGGGCCACGGTACCGATCAACGACACCCTTATGGCGGCCCTTCAGACTGCAGACAAGGCGGCAATTTCTGCCTATGTGATCGAATGGGGCGGGCGGAAGGTTAGCTCGATCAAGACGGGCTTCAATGCGGCAGTAAAGCGGGCAGGGATCGACCACTGCACCCCTCATGATCTGCGACGGACTGCTGGTCGTTTCATGGCCGAGGCAGGGGTGCCTATGGAGGAGATCGCGCAGTACTTGGGTCACACAAATCCGGCAATTACCCGGTCAACCTACGCCCGATTCTCGCCTGAGTACCTCCGTTCAGCTGCGAGCGCCTTGGAGATGTGACTTTCGGGGCGCGACCAGCTTGTTAAGTGCGGGAAGCGCTCAAGCCATCGCTAACCTTATTAAGAGTTAATTTGAATTCCTTCAGTGCGCCGGGCTCAATCATTATATGGGTGCTAATTAGCTGATTTACCATCGGCTTCGGCTTGTCGAAGTGCCATGGCTTTATGTTGTTGTTTTCGTCTCGCCTCTTTCTGGGTTTGTCGAAGATTTCTCTGTACCGCGCAGGGGAAATTCCATGAAAATGTTCAAGGATTACACGGTCACTTGATTTAGTGTATGTTGTAAGGGCGTCGCCATTTAATTCAATTGCTTTACTCTTCGCATACGGCTCGATGTATACGATCCGTTTGATGCCAGACGCGATGATATGCTTTGCGCAGTTGTGGCACGGAAAAGTGGTAACATAGATCGTTGCACCTTTCACGGAGCGCCCAATTCTTGCTGCGTCCATCAGTGCTGACATTTCGGCGTGTGTCATCCGGCCAAATTCGGTCAAGTCCGAAATTGGAGATGCTTTAAGAAGTTGAGATAACTCAGAGGTGCCAAGGATCTTTTCGGGATCACATTGGACCATAGAGTGTTTCGACAGGGCATGGATAAAATCGTGAATTATCCGGTTGGTTTCCAGCTTGTTTGATTCGAACCGGCGCTCAATGTCGCGCTGCGGGTTTTCGTCTTCTCCCCAATAATTCCCTCCGTTGGCCTTAGGAACTTCGTTATACCCTAAGGTGATCACGTCTCCATCCGAGGAAACGATCGCAGCGCCAACTTGGCGAGACAGATCTAGCGTTCGAAGAGATGCCGCTTTTGCAAGATAAGCGCCGAATTCGTCCTTCGTCGGGCTTATGTAGTTTGACCCGAAGAAGGCATCGATGAACCGCCCGACCTGAGAATGTATCTTGGTCGCACTTCCCCCGACGAACACGTCGCCGGAGTGATATGTATCGAGCATGCGCTGGCCAAAGGTCTCTTGCGCCTCGTTCTTGTCCTTGTGAATTAGGCTACGGGCTTTTCGTTCGCGCTCGTCTTGAGGGAGATATGGATCTTCTTTCCCGATTATGCCTTGCACTGCGGTTAGTTGCTCAGCTTCATCGGCAGAGACGGAGACTTGTATAAATTTCTCCCCGTAGACTTTTCGCAGCAGCTCGATTTCTTGCGATCGCTTCAGTTGTCTAATAACAAATGCCGTTCCATTTGCTGGAGTATCCGCGATCAATGACGGATCCAATCCGGTTTCTTTATTCCGCTCCAGCCTGTGCCGACCAATAAATAGAACTGCAATCTTTGCCAGAAAATCTTTTTCACCTGAAAGAGAAACAATGTTGTTAAGTTCGGTGATTTTCTGCTCGTATCGTCCCTGCGAAACTTCGGCTGCTTGAGGGATAACTTCTCCTACAGCTTTCGTAATATGCACTAGCTTTGTTTGATAGCCAAAGCGCGTAAGGTGGGTGTCAAGGGCATCTTGCGCCGCATCTATATTGCACCCGATCGGGCCGACCAGACCAAAAATTAATTCGGGTTTATAGGCTAGTTCTTCGTCGGGCAAAGGATGCATGGGAGGGAACTTTTTGATTGGAGAATTCTTGGTAAGAACGGTCACAAGATCTTTGTGCGCCACGACGTACGAGCTTGCTCAGAATGCTTGTCAACGTCAACAGTGCAGGCTACGCTCAATGCTGATACTTCGAGGTGGGACTCCAGATAATGGCAAATGAAAACAACGCTTCTGGCGATCATAGGAACGACTCTGTAGTACTGGACCAGATGCTCGAGCAGATCCTTGAGCGCTCAGAGAGAGTGACGGCTGGACAGGCGCTCCAGACGCGTAATACCTTCAATGTCTTCCTGACGCCTGATCGAGATGAACGCGGTGGATGGCCAATGTTTGGCTGACCCCGTACCACTTTGACATGTCGGAAGAGGCGCTTGGCATATAGCTCGGCGCCTCTTCTTTTGCTTGATCACACGGTGCGCAAGCAGCTACTTGGTTCAAGAAACCAAAGAGCAACCCCCAACGCGCTTAGAAGGCCTATTGATTGTTGGTGACCCCGACAGGACTCGAACCTGTAACCTGCCCCTTAGGAGGGGGCTGCTCTATCCAGTTGAGCCACGGGGCCTGCCGGGCATGCATACTCAAACCGGGGGGCGCTTGGCAAGCGGCGGCGGGGGCGGTTGTGGGCGGGTCTGTCCTTCGCTAACATCGGCCATCCACAGATCGGAACGCCCCATGCTGCCCATTCGACCGCGCCGCCCCCTGACCCTCAGAGACGTCTCCGAGGCGTCGGGCGTTTCGGAGATGACCGTCAGCCGGGTCCTGCGCAACCGGGGCGACGTGTCGGCGGCCACGCGTGAAAAGGTGCTGACCGCGGCCAAGACGCTTGGCTATGTTCCCAACAAGATCGCGGGCGGACTGGCCAGCCAGCGGGTCAACCTGGTCGCCGTGGTCATCCCGTCGCTGTCGAACCTGGTCTTTCCCGACGTGCTGGGCGGCATTTCGGCGGAGCTGGACGATACCGGCCTGCAGCCGGTGATCGGTGTCACCAACTATTCCCCCGCGCGCGAGGAGATGGTGCTGTACGACATGCTGTCCTGGCGGCCCTCGGGCGTGATCCTGGCGGGGCTGGAGCACAGCAAGGCGGCCCGCGCGATGCTGCAGAACTCAGGCCTGCCGGTGGTCGAGATCATGGATGTCGACGGCGAAGGGATCGACACGCTGGTCGGCATCTCTCATATCCGCGCCGGGCGCGAGATGGCCGACCGTATCCTGGCGGCGGGCTATCGCCGCATCGGTTTCGTGGGCACCCACATGCCCGAGGATCACCGCGCCCGCAAACGTTTGCTGGGCTTCGAGGAGGGGCTGGCCGCCGCCGGCGTCCAGCTGGAGGCGCGCGAATACTATCAGGGCGGATCGTCCCTGCTGAAGGGGCGTGAACTGACCGAGCGCATCCTGACCCGCGCGCCGGACCTCGATTTCCTGTATTTCTCGAACGACATGATCGGGGCAGGGGGGCTGCTGCACTGCATCGACCGCGGCTATGACGTGCCCGGCAGGCTGGGGCTGGCGGGGTTCAACGGGGTCGACCTGCTGGACGGGCTGCCGATGCGCCTGGCCACCACGGATGCACGGCGCGTCGATGTCGGGCGGCGCGCGGCGCGGCTGGTGTCTGGCAAGGACGCGGCGCCCAACAACCGCATCATCGCGCTGACGCCGACCTTTCTGCCCGGCGACACGATCCGCGACATCCCCGCCTGACGTCCCGCCTTGTGGGCCGCCCCCGCGCGGCCTATCTGTGGGCGATGCGTATTCCCGTCGTCTCCCGCCTGCTGTCCCGCAAGCCCCGCGTCGCGGTCATCCGCCTGTCCGGCACCATCGGTGGTGCGGGGCGCGGCGGCGGCCTGAACGATGCGGCCCTTGCCCCCGTGATCGAACGCGCGTTCCGGCGCGGCAAGCCCCTGGCCGTGGCGCTGATCATCAATTCGCCGGGCGGGTCGCCCGTGCAGTCGTCGCTGATCGCGGCGCGCATCCGCAGGCTGGCGGATGAGACCGACATCCCCGTCCATGCCTTCGTCGAGGACGTGGCCGCATCGGGCGGCTATTGGCTGGCCTGCGCGGCCGACGACATCTGGGCGGATGAAAGCTCGATCCTGGGGTCGATCGGGGTGATCTCGGCCGGGTTCGGGTTCGACCAGCTGATCCAGCGATGGGGCATCGAACGCCGCGTCCACACGGCCGGCACGTCGAAATCGACGTTGGACCCGTTCCGCCCGCAGGATCCCGACGACGTGGCCCGCCTGCACGCAATTCTCGAGCCGATCCACGAAGCGTTCAAGGACCATGTCCGCGCCCGTCGCGGCACCCGCCTGAACGCCGAACGCGACCTGTTTACCGGAGAGTTCTGGGCAGGGCTGGAATCCGTGCGCCTGGGGCTGGCCGACGGCATCGCCCATCCGGTCCCGCGGCTTAAGGCGCTGTACGGCGACAAGATCCGCTTCGAGGTGCACGGCATGCGCCGGCCGCTGCTGCGCCGCCTGGGCCTGTCCGCCGACCTTCTGATGGACGCGGCCGAGGATCGCGCCGCCTTCCAGCGGTTCGGCACCCGCGGATGATGCTGCGCATCGTCCTCCTGTTCCTGCTGGTCATGGTCGTCGTCGCCCTGCTGCGCGGACCGGGCCTGCGCCGTTTTCTGAAAAAATTCCTGGGGATCGACCATCGTGATCGTTGAACTGCTTCTGGTGCTGGGCGGACTGGCCCTTCTGGTTCTGGGGGGCGACCTGCTGGTCAAGGGCGCCGTCGGGCTGTCGCTGAAACTGGGCATGACGCCCTTGGTCGTGGGCCTGACCGTCGTGGCCTTCGGCACCTCGGCGCCCGAGCTGCTGGTGTCGCTGTCGGCGGCGCTGAAGGGGTCCAGCGGCATCGCCATGGGCAATGTCGTGGGTTCGAACATCGCCAACGTGCTTGTGATCCTGGGCGTGACCGCGCTGGTGTCGGTGATCGTCACCAAGGGGCACGACCTGCGCGAAAGCTGGGGGATGATGATCGCGGCCTCGCTGCTGCTGATCGGCATCGCCCTGACCGGAGAGATCGGGCGCCTTGAGGGCGTGATCCTGCTGCTGGCGCTGGCTGCGGTCCTGTGGCGGCAACTGTCCACAGGCCGCGCCGAGGAGACGCAGGCCGACGGCGTGGACGGCGCGACCCTGGGCGCGGGCTGGGGGCGCATCGCGGTCTGGCTGGGCCTGGGCCTGGTGCTGCTGCCGGTCGGGGCGAACCTGCTGGTCAATGGCGCGACCGACATCGCCCGCGCCTTCGGCATCAGCGAGACCGTGATCGGGCTGACGCTGGTCGCGATCGGTACGTCGTTGCCGGAACTGGCGGCCTCGGTCGCATCCGCGCTGAAGGGACGGGCGGACATGGCGCTTGGCAACGTGGTCGGCTCGAACATCTTCAACATCCTGGCCATTTTGGGGATCACCGCGGTCATCTCTCCGCTGCCCATCCCGCCCGAAATGCTGCGGCTGGACCTGTGGGTGATGCTGGGCGCGGCCCTGCTGCTGTTCCCGTTCCTGTTCCGCGGCATCAGCCTGACGCGGCCGGTGGGGGCATTGTTCGTGGCGGGCTATGCCGCCTATGCCTGGGTGCTGCTGTGACGGGCGTCGCGCTGGTCACGGGGGCGGCCCGCCGCCTTGGCCGCGCGATGACGCTGGAACTGGCGCGGCGCGGCCATGACGTGGCGATCCACTATGCCGGTTCGACCGACGATGCCGAGCGTACGGCCGCTGACGCACGCGCCCTGGGCGTCCGGGCGCAGACCTTCCGGGTCGACCTGCTGGACGCCGATGCGACCGCCGCGCTGGTCCCGGACGTCGCATCGGCGATGGGTCCGCTGACCGTGCTGGTCAACAATGCCTCGATCTTCGAATACGACACGATGCGCAGCGCGACGATGCAGGGTTGGGACCGGCACCTGGGGTCGAACCTTCGCGCGCCCTTCCAGCTGATGCAGGCCTTTGCCGCGCAATGCCCCAGGGCGCGCCCGGACGAGAACGGCGAGCCCCAGGCCGCGGGCCTGGTGGTGAACATGGTCGATCAGCGGGTGCTGAAGCCCACGCCAGAGTTCATGACCTATTCCATCGCCAAGGCCGCGCTGTGGTCGCTGACGCGCACCGCGGCGCAGGCCCTTGCGCCCGACATCCGCGTGAACGCCATCGGCCCCGGTCCGACCCTGCAGGGCGCCCGTCAGAGCGACCGCCATTTCGCCGCCCAGAGGGCTGCGACGGTGCTGGGCAGGGGGGCGGATGCGCAGGGGATCACCGACGCCCTGGGGTACTTCCTGGACGCGCGTGCGGTCACCGGACAGCTGATCTGCGTCGATGGCGGACAGCATCTGGGGTGGCGCACGCCCGACGTCCTGGGGCCGGAATAGGCCCGATCCGGAACGATCGGATCGTTTTGTCCACGGCACCCCGGCAGGCCCCTGCAAGATGCGGATTCTGCAAGATTTTTCTGTCCACAACGGGCCTGAATAAAAATTATCAAGCAATAACAATACCATTGTGATCTGCCTAAAATAAGGGCAACTTCACGGAACTGTAACGATTGCTGGCCCTGCGGGGTCATCCTCACAGCCCACCCACAGAATTATCCACAGATTCCGTGGAAAGCTTCCTTCTTGCCTTCGGTCCCCGGAACTTGCAGCGGGGCCGAGAATCACCAAGTTCACGTCATGACCCAGAAAACCGGCCACGCCCTCATCCAGGATTACCTTCGCACGCTGGACAGCAGTCCCGGCGTCTATCGCATGCTGGATGCCCAGCAGGCGGTTCTTTACGTGGGCAAGGCGCGCGACCTGCGGGCGCGGGTGTCGAACTATGCCCGGCCGTCGGGCCATTCGGGGCGCATCGCGCGGATGATCCGCGAGACGGCGTCGATGATGTTCCTGACCACGAACACCGAGACCGAGGCGCTGCTCTTGGAGCAGAACCTGATCAAGCAGCTCAAGCCGCGCTACAACGTGCTTCTGCGCGACGACAAGTCGTTCCCGAACATCCTGGTGGCCAAGTCCCACGACTATCCGCAGATCAAGAAGCATCGCGGCGCGAAGTCGGAAAAGGGCGACTATTACGGCCCCTTTGCCAGCGCGGGGGCGGTCAACCGCACACTGACCCAGCTGCAGCGCGTGTTCCTGCTGAGGAACTGCACCGACAGCGTGTTCGAGAGCCGCACACGCCCCTGCCTGCTGTTCCAGATCAAGCGGTGCAGCGCGCCCTGCGTGGGCCGCATCAGCGCGCCCGACTACAATGCGCTGGTTAATGACGCGGAACGGTTCCTGCAGGGCAAGACCACGACCATCCAGTCCGATCTGGCAACCGAGATGGCCCGCGCGGCCGAGAACATGGAATATGAGCGCGCGGCCGCCCTGCGTGACCGCATCAAGGCGCTGACCGCGGTGCAGTCGGTGCAGGCGATCAACCCCAAGGGCGTGGCCGAGGCTGACATCGTGGCCCTGCACATGGAGGGGGGGCAGGCCTGCGTGCAGGTCTTCTTCATCCGCGGCAATCAAAGCTGGGGAAATCGCGATTTCTATCCGCGCCTTGGCGGGGCCGAGAGCCCGGACGAGGTGATGCAGGCCTTCCTGATGCAGTTCTATGACAACACCCCGCCGCCGCGCCAGATCCTGCTGTCCCACCCGCCCGAGGATCCGGACCTGACCGCGGATGTCCTGTCCGAGCGCGCCCGCCGCAAGGTCGACGTGGCCGTTCCGCTGCGCGGCGAGAAGTCCGATCTGGTGACCAACGCGCTGCGCAACGCGCGCGAAAGCCTGGCGCGGCGCATGTCCGAAAGCGCCACCCAGCTGCGCCTGCTGGAGGGGCTGGCCGACGCGTTCGAGCTGCCCAGCCCGCCGCGCCGGATCGAGGTCTATGACAACAGCCACATCATGGGCACCAACGCGGTCGGCGGCATGATCGTTGCCGGGCCGGACGGCTGGATCAAGAACCAGTACCGCAAGTTCAACATCAAGGGCACCGAGATCACTCCCGGCGACGACTTCGGCATGATGAAGGAGGTGCTGACGCGCCGCTTCACCCGTCTGCTGAAGGACGATCCCGACCGCCAGACCGAGGCCTGGCCGGACCTGCTGCTGATCGACGGCGGCGCGGGGCAGGTGTCGGCCGTCCACGAGATCATGGCCGAACTGGGCGTCGAGGACATCCCGATGATCGGCGTCGCCAAGGGCCAGGACCGCGACCACGGTAAGGAGGAGTTCCACCGCCACGGCCAGCGCCCCTTCGCGCTGCGCATGAACGACCCGGTCCTGTACTTCGTCCAGCGCCTGCGCGACGAGGCGCACCGCTGGGCCATCGGCACTCACCGCGCCAAGCGCGCGAAATCGCAGATGGCCAACCCCCTGGACGAGATCGCGGGCATCGGCGCGTCGCGCAAGCGCGCCCTGCTGCAGCATTTCGGCAGCGCCAAGGCCGTGGGCCGCGCCGGGCTGACCGATCTGCAGGCGGCGCCGGGCATTTCCGCGGCGATGGCGCAAAAGGTCTATGACCACTTCAACGCCAAGGGATGACAGGTCCGGATCACAGCTTCGCCAGCGGCGCGTTGGCCCTTTCCAACGCCCGCGGCAGGGACTAGCGTGCGGCCATGCGTTGGAACCTTCCGAATATCCTGACCCTTCTGCGTCTGCTGGCGGCCCCCGGGGTCCCGCTGATGTTTCTGTACTTCCACAGGCCCTGGGCCGACTGGGCGGCGCTGGCGCTGTTCATGGGCGCGGCGATCACCGACTGGATCGACGGCTATCTGGCCCGCGCCTGGAAACAGGAAAGCCGCTTTGGCGCCGCGATGGACCCGATCGCGGACAAGGCCATGGTGGTCATCGCGCTGGTGGTCATCACCGGGTATTCCGGGATGAACCCCTGGCTGATCCTGCCGGTGACGATCATCCTGTTCCGCGAGGTCTTCGTGTCCGGCCTGCGCGAATACCTGGGCGACAAGTCGCGCCTGCTGGCGGTGACCAAGCTTGCGAAATGGAAGACGACCCTGCAGATGGTCGCCATCTCGATCCTGTTCCTGGCCACGGGCCTGGCCTATGTCGAACACGGCCTGGCCCCCCGCGTGGGCGAGGTCGGGCTGATCTGGTCGGGCAGCTGGGCGGCGCTTGCCACCTATGCCGGCCTGACGCTGATCTGGATCGCCGCGGCGCTGACGGCCTGGACGGGCTGGGACTA
This sequence comes from Paracoccus haeundaensis, assembly GCF_006239215.1. Classification (NCBI taxonomy): domain Bacteria; kingdom Pseudomonadati; phylum Pseudomonadota; class Alphaproteobacteria; order Rhodobacterales; family Paracoccaceae; genus Paracoccus; species Paracoccus haeundaensis. The sequence continues at coordinate 103,527 of NZ_VDDC01000014.1, read as the reverse complement.
TTTCATCAAGGCGCTGCCCTATCTGAAGGATTCCCGTCGTGACGGTTGAGGTCCTGTATTTCGCCTGGCTGCGCGAACGCATCGGCCACCCCCGCGAAACCGTGCAGACGGAGGCTGCGACCCCGCGCGCGCTGATCGCCGAACTGGTCGCGCAGTCTGACGGGCATGCCGCGGCCTTTGGCGACATCGCGGCCCTGCGCTGCGCCGTGGACCAGCAGCTGACCGATCTGGACGCGCCCCTGGCCGGCGCCCGCGAGGTCGCGTTCTTCCCGCCGATGACGGGCGGCTGATGAGCGCCCGCGTCCAGTCCGACCCCTTCGATCTGGCGTCAGAACTTGCGGGCTTTGGCGCGGGGGCCGGGGCGGTCGTCACCTTCACCGGCATCGTGCGCGACGACGGCGGCATGCTGGACGCGCTCGAGATCGAGCATTACCCCGGCATGACCGAACGCGCGCTGACCGATCACGGCCTGGCCGCCGCATCGCGCTTCGGGCTGGCCGACTGGCGCATCGTCCATCGCCACGGCCGCATCCCGGTGGGGGGACAGATCATGATGGTCGCCACCGCCGCCCGCCATCGCCGTGCAGCATTCGACGCGGCCGATTTCCTGATGGACTGGCTGAAATCCCGCGCCCCCTTCTGGAAGCGCGAGATTGCGCGCGACGGCACCACAGGCTGGGTCGCCGCCCGCCCCGAGGACGAGGACGCGCTGACCCGGTGGTGAACGTCTTCGTCATCCGAATACCCATGCCCGGCCGCCGCCAGTGATCCGGCCTGACCTGCGCGGCCTGCTGCGCACCCATTCCGAACTGCTGATCTTTGCGGCGCTGGCCCTGGCCGCGCTGTGGGTGGCTTTTTGGGGTGGCTGGTTCTTTGCGGTCCTGGGCGGGGCTGGGGCATTGGTTGCGGGCAGCCTGGCCTTGGGGGCACTGCGCCGCACGCCGTTTCGCCGCCCCGTCGCCGCCCCCGGCGTGGTCGAGATCGTCGAGGGGGCGATCCGCTATTACGGCGCGACCGACATGGGCGGAGAGATTCCCCTGCGCGACCTGATAGAGATCCGCCTGCTGCGGCTGGACGGCCATGCGCATTGGCGCCTGCGCAGCCAGTCGGGCGAGGCGTTGCTGATCCCCGCCGACGCGGCGGGGGCCGGGGCGCTGGCCGATGCCTTCACCGCGCTGCCCGGTCTGGACATGGGCGCGGTGTCGGCAGCACTGGCGCAGGTGGCCCGACAGCAGGACGCGATGCGCACCGTTTGGCGGAGGCCGGGCTGAGGCGGCTTGACTTGGCCCGTCCGCGTTGCCACCTGTGACCGACCGGAAACCCTTGAAAGGCCTCATCGTCCATGTCCATTCCCCAGCAGGGCGGAGGCCCCATCGAACATCGTGACCAGCTGGCCGCCTATATCGCCAGCGGCGAGAAGCCGAAGGACGCCTGGCGCATCGGCGTCGAGCACGAGAAATTCGGCTATGACGACGCGCGCAAGATGCCGCTGCCCTATGAGGGTCCCGTATCGATCACGGCCATGCTGGAGGGGCTGCGCGACCGCTTCAACTGGACCCCGGTTCTCGAGGCCGGCAAGCTGATCGGGCTGGAGCGCGACGGCGCCAATGTCAGCCTGGAGCCCGGCGGCCAGCTGGAACTGTCCGGTGCACCGCTGGAGACGATCCACCAGACCTGCGACGAGGTGAACGGCCACTTGGCCGAGGTCGAGGCCGTCGCCGCAGATATCGGCGCGGGCTTCATCGGCCTGGGTGCAGCGCCGATCTGGGGCCAGGATGACATGCCGATGATGCCCAAGGGGCGGTATCGGCTGATGACCGACTATATGGGTCGGGTAGGTACGCTTGGCACGCAGATGATGTACCGGACCTGCACGGTGCAGGTGAACCTGGATTTCGCGTCCGAGGCCGACATGGTCCGGAAGATGCGCGTGGCCCTGGCGCTGCAGCCGGTGGCCACGGCGCTGTTCGCCAATTCGCCCTTCCTGGACGGCAAGCCCAACGGGATGAAATCCTGGCGCGCGCATATCTGGCAGAACCTGGATGCGGCGCGGACCGGCATGCTGCCCTTCGTCTTCGAGGAGGGGTTCGGCTATGAGGCCTGGGTGGACTACGTCTTGGACGTGCCCATGTATTTCGTCTATCGCGACGGAAAGTACATCGACGCCCTGGGCCAGAGTTTCCGCGATTTCCTGAAGGGCCGGCTGCCGGCCCTGCCGGGCGAGGTGCCGACCCTGTCGGACTGGGCCGATCACATGACCACCGTGTTCCCCGAGGCGCGCGTCAAGAAGTACATCGAGATGCGCGGGGCCGATGGCGGCCCGTGGCGCAGGCTCTGCGCGCTGCCTGCGCTGTGGGTCGGGCTGACCTATGACCAAGGGGCGCTGGATGCGGCATGGGACGTGGTCAAGGGATGGGACGCCGAGACCCGCGAGGCGCTGCGCCGGTCGGCGGGTCGTGACGGCCTGCAGGCGCAGGCGGGAGGCGTGAAGATGCACGACCTGGCCCGCGAGGTCCTGACCATTGCCGAGGGCGGGCTGAAGGCCCGCGCCCGGTCGGGCAACGACGGCCTGGTCCCCGACGAGACGCATTTTCTGAACGCGCTGAAGGAAAGCGTCGACAGCGGCAAGGTCCCCGCCGACGAGTTGCTGGAGAAGTATCGCGGCGCCTGGAGCGGCGACCTGACGCGGATCTACGACGAATATTCCTACTGATCGCCGATTGCGTCCCGCGACGTGCCGGGGGGACGTCCCGTCCCCCCGGACCCCCCTTGGGCGTCCCGCATGACGGATGCCGACGCACGCGAGTGTGAGCCGCGCCTGTCCGCGATGTCTTGATCTGCGGCGCCGGTGGTGGCACCCCGGCGAAAAAGATGCGGGGGCATGCGATGCGCGGTGATGTGATGCAATGGGTCGGCCGGTTGGTGGCCGCGGTCTTTGGGCTGGGGGTGCTGGCGCTGCTGGCGGCGGTCGTGCTGCTGATCCGGCAGGCCGAGGGGGTGCCGCCCTGGCCGATCCTTCTGGGGCTGGTGGGTCTGGTCGCACTGATCCTGCTGGCGGGGGCCTGCCTTGCACTGATCTCGATCGCGGTGTCGGCGCGGCGGGGTGTCGATGCGCTGCAGCGGTTGGGCGGCACGCTGCCCGTCGCCGCCGTCGAACCCGAGGCCGCCCCGCCGATGCAGGGGCCGTTCACCCCAACCGGTCTGGCCGCCGCGCCCGTGCGCGCCGTGCGTCCGGGACGCGGCCTGGTCGCCAAGCGCTGAGCGTTACTTGCGGCCGATCCGGGGTTCGGTACCGGCCAGAAGGCGGCTGATATTGGCATGGTGCCGGATGAAGATCAGCACCGCCATGAAGGCCGCGACCGCCGCGATGTCGGTCCGCCCCAGGCCCCAGGCAAAGACCGGGGCCAGCGCGGCCGCCAGAAGCGCGCTGAGGCTGCTGATCCGGGTGATTGCGGCGGTCAGCGCCCAGGTCGCGCAGGCGATCAGGCCCAAAGGCCAGTTCAGCGCGATCACCGTCCCGAGGAACGTGGCGACGCCCTTGCCGCCCTTGAAGCGCAGCCAGATGGGGAAGCAATGGCCTAGGAAGGCCGCGCCGCCGGCCAGGATCGCGGCGGTTTCTCCGGCGAAATGGCGGGCCAGCATGACCGCGATGGCGCCCTTGCCCGAATCCAGCAGCAGCGTGGCCAGCGCGGCGCCCTTGTTGCCCGTCCGCAGCACGTTGGTCGCGCCGATGTTGCCGGAGCCGATCTGGCGCAGATCGCCCAGGCCCAGGGCGCGCGTGATGACCAGGCCGAAGGGGACAGAGCCCAGAAGATAGCCGAAGATCGCCCAGAGGATCATGCGTGTTCTCCGAAGACGGGGGTGCCCGCGACCCAGGTGCCCAGGACGCGGCCCTGCATGCGTGCGCCGTCGAAGGGAGTGTTCTTCGATTTGGACAAAAGCGCGAAGCGGTCCAGAACGAAGGGCGCGTCGGGGTCAAACAGCACCAGATCGGCGGGGGCGCCGTCGGACAGGCGACCCGCCGAGAGGCCCAGCCTGCGCGCCGGGTTCAGCGCCATGGCGCGGAACAGCTGGGGCAGGGTCAGGCCGCCCTGGTGATACAGGCGCAGGGCCGCGGGCAGCAGGGTCTGCAGGCCCACGGCGCCGGGGGCCGCGGCCTCGAAGGGCAGGCGTTTCGATTCCTCGTCCTGGGGCGTGTGAAAGCTGGCGATGGTGTCGATCAGGCCCTGGGCCACGGCATCGACCATGGACAGACGGTCATCCTCGGACCGCAGGGGGGGCGTGAAGCGGAAGAAGGTCCGGTAATCGCCCACGTCGAACTCGTTCAGAGTCAGGTGGTGAATCGAGATCCCCGCCGTCACGTCCAGCCCTGCATCGCGTGCCCGCGCCAGGGCCGGCAGGCTGGCGGCCACGGTGATCTGGTCGGCGTGATAGCGCCCGCGCGTCATCGCGACCAGGGCCAGGTCGCGGTCCAAGCCCATCACCTCGGCCATGGGGGACACGGCGGGGATGCCATAGAGGGAGGCGAACTTGCCGCTGGTGGCCGCAGCCCCCGCCGACAGGGACGGGTCCTGCGGATGGCCCACGATCAGCGCGTCCAAACCGCGCGCATAGGTCATGCAGCGGCCCAAGAGCTTGGTGTCGCGCACCACCCGCACGCCGTCGGTGAAGGCCACCGCGCCCAGATCGGTCAGGAACCCGATTTCGGTCATCTCGCGGCCTTCGCGGGCCTTGGTCAGGGCGGCCATGTGGCGGATGTGGACGGGCGCATCGCTGGCGCGGCGGGCGACGAATTCCAGCGCCTCGGGCGTGTCGATGGGGGGCGTGGTGTCGGGGCGCGCGATGATCGTGGTGACGCCGCCCGCCGCAGCGGCACGGCCCGCGCTGCGGAAGCTTTCCTTGTGGCGTTCGCCCGGCTCGCCGATCTTGACGCCCCAGTCGATCAGGCCGGGCGCCAGCGCGCGGCCGCGACAGTCGATGACGGAGGCGCCTTCGGGGGCGGCTTCCTCGGGCGCGCCGCGTCCGGCGATGCGACCGTCGGTGACGCGCAGGCTGCCGATGTCGTCGGTCTGGGCCTCGGGGTCGATCAGGCGGGCGTTGCGGAAGATCAGGTCCATCACGATTCTCCGGCGGCGGCGCGGCCACGGCTGGCGCGCAGGTTGCGGGCCAGCAGGTCCAGGGCGGCCATGCGGACGGCGACGCCCATCTCGACCTGGTCCTGGATGACGCTGCGGTTGATGTCGTCGGCGATGGTGCCGTCGATCTCGACGCCCCGGTTCATGGGACCCGGATGCATGACGATCGCGTCGGGCGCGGCCAGGGCCAGCTTTTCCGCATCCAGCCCGAAGCGGTGGAAATATTCGCGCTCGGACGGGATGAAGCCGCCATCCATCCGCTCTTTCTGCAGGCGCAGCATCATGACGACGTCGGCGCCGCGCAGCCCCTCGCGCATGTCCTCGTACAGTTCGACCCCCATGTCCGCCACGCCGGCGGGCATCAGCGTCGCGGGACCGATCAGGCGGATGCGGTTCTCCATCTTGCCCAGCAGGATCAGGTTCGACCGGGCCACGCGGCTGTGGGCGATGTCGCCGCAGATGGCGATGGTCAGGCGCTGCAGCCGCCCCTTGGCGCGGCGGATGGTCAGCGCGTCCAGCAGGGCCTGGGTCGGATGCTCGTGCCGCCCGTCGCCTGCGTTGATGACCGCGCAGTTCACCTTCTCCGCCAGCAGGTTCACCGCGCCGGAATGCGGGTGGCGCACCACCAGAAGGTCGGGCTGCATCGCGTTCAGCGTCAGCGCCGTGTCGATCAGCGTCTCGCCCTTCTTCACCGACGACTGCGCCACGGCCATGTTCATCACGTCCGCGCCCAACCGCTTTCCTGCCAGTTCGAAGCTGGCCTGGGTGCGGGTCGAGTTCTCGAAGAACATGTTGATCTGGGTCATGCCGGCCAGCGCATCGGAATGCTTGACCGTGCGACGGTTCAGGCTGACGTAATCCTCGGACAGATCCAACAGCGACACGATCTCGTCGGGCTTGAGATGGTCGATGCCCAGAAGATGGCGGGCGCGAAAGCTCATCGGTGGCCTCCTGGGGTCGGTGTTCGCGCGATCTATCGCAGATGGGGGCAGGGGCGGCAAGCCGCGCGGACCCGCCCCGCCGCCGCCTTTCCGCCGATGCGGCGCGAAATGTTGCAGGGCGTGCAATGCCGCCCCTTGCCGCATTTTGCGGCTGCGGATATGGCAGGACGATGCACAGCCGATACCGCCCCCATGTTCTTGCGACCCTGTCGTTGGGCCTGCCGCTGATCGGCAGCCACCTGGCGCGCATGGCCATCGGCGTGGGCGACACGGTCATGGTCGGCTGGTACGGGGTCGAGCCGCTGGCCGCCCTGGTCATCGCGACCAGCTTCTTCCACATCCTGTTCTTTCTGGGCATGGGCTTTGGCATCGGCGTGCTGGGCCTCATCGCCGCCCATGTCGCCGCCGGCCGAGAGACCGAGGTCCGCCGCGGGGCCCGGATGGCGCTGTGGCTGTCGGCCGGCTATGCCCTGGCCGTGATGCCGCTGATGTGGTGGTCCGAACCGATCCTGCAGGCGCTGGGCCAGACCGACACGGTCAGCGCGCTGGCGCAGGATTACCTGCGCATCGCGGGCTGGGGCCTGGCGGTGGTCCTGGGCCAGCTGACCCTGTCATCCTATCTGGCCGCGCTGGAGCGGACGCAGGTCGTCATGTGGGTCACCCTGGCCGGGCTGCCGTTGAACCTGGCGCTGAACTGGGTGCTGATCTTCGGCAACCTGGGCGCGCCCGAACTGGGCGTGCGCGGCGCCGCCATCGCCAGCGTCACCGTCCAGGTGGTCCAGCTGCTGGCCCTGATCGCCTATGCGGGCTGGGTGCCCGTCGCGCGCAAGTATAACCTGTTCCAGCGCTTCTGGCGCCCCGACTGGCAGGCCATGCGCCAGATCGCGCGGATCGGCTGGCCCATCGGCCTGACCATGGTGGCCGAGGGCGGGCTGTTCGTCGCCTCGAACATCATGATGGGCTGGATCGGGACGCCCCAGCTGGCCGCCCACGGCATCGCGCTGCAGATCACCTCGATCACCTTCATGGCGCATCTTGGGCTCTCCAACGCCGCGACCGTCCGGGTGGGCCAGGCCAAGGGCCGCGGCGATCGCGCCTGGATGCGCGATGCGGCGGTCACGGTCGTGTGGATGTCGCTGGCCTTTGCCGCCGTGGCCATCATGCTGTACCTGCTGTTCGCCGAACAGCTGGTGCGGCTGTATCTGGACCCGACCGATCCGCAGGCCCCGCAGATCGTGGCGCTTGGTGCGATGCTGCTGATGTATGCCGCGCTGTTCCAGCTGACCGATGCGTTCCAGGTGATCGCCCTGGGCTTCCTGCGCGGGGTCCAGGACACGCAGGTGCCGATGTGGATCGCGGGCTTCAGCTATTGGGTCGTGGGCATGCCGGTGGCCTGGGCGCTGGCCTTTCCCCTGGGCTTCGGCCCCGCGGGCCTGTGGCTGGGCCTGTGCGTCGGGCTGACCTTTGCCGCGGTGCTGCTGATGCGGCGGTTCTGGCGCGGCCACGCGCGCGGGGACTGGACCCGCGCCGCGGCCACGGTCTAACCTGCCCCCAAACAGGAGCTTTTTCATGCGCGCCGTCTTCGTCCAGTTCCGCTGCGAGCCCGGCAGGACCTATCAGGTCGCCGAGGCCATCTACGACCGCGAGGTCGTCAGCGAGCTTTATTCCACCTCCGGCGATTTCGACCTGATCGCCAAGGTCTACATCCCCGAGGACCAGGATGTCGGCCGCTTCCTGTCGGACCGGCTGTTCGACATCCCCCATATCAGCCGCACCCTGACCACCATGACCTTTCGCGCGTTCTGATGCCGCCCTTTGCGCCCCTGGTGGCGGGCCTGCCCGCGACCGTGCCCTTTGTCGGCCCCGAAACCCTGGAACGCCGCCGCGGCGTGCCCTTCGCCGCCCGCCTTGGCGCGAACGAGAGCGCGTTCGGACCCAGCCCGCTGGCCGCCCGCGCCATGCGCGAGGCCGTGGGCCAGGTCTGGAAATACGGCGACGCGCCCAGCTTTGATCTGTCCCGCGCGCTGGCGGCCCATCACCGCACCACCCCGGACAGCATCATGGTCGGAGAGGGCATCGACGGCCTGCTGGGCAACCTGGTGCGGATGATGGTCGCGCCGGGCGATGCGGTGGTCACCTCGGACGGGGCCTATCCAACCTTCAACTATCACGTCGCGGGCTTCGGTGGGGTGCTGCACAAGGTCCCCTATCGCGACGACGCCGAAGATCCCGACGCCTTGGTCGCGCGCGCCCATGCCACTGGCGCGCGGCTGCTTTATCTGGCCAATCCCGACAATCCGATGGGCACCTGGCACGACGGCACGGTGATCGCGGCGATGCTGGACCGGATGCCGGCCGACTGCCTGCTGGTGCTGGACCAGGCCTATGCGGAATTCGCGCCGGCCTCGGCCATTCCCGACATCGCGGCGGACGATCCGCGGGTGATCCGCATGCGGACCTTCTCCAAGGCCTATGGCCTGGCCGGGGCGCGCATCGGCTATGCGATCGGCGCGCCGGACCTGATCGCGGGCTTTGACCGGGTGCGCAACCATTTCGGGGTGAACCGCATCGCCCAGGCCGGGGCGCTGGCCGCACTGGCCGACCAGGGCTGGCTGGCCCATGTCGTGGCCGAGGTTCAGGCCGCCCGGCTGCGCATCGCCGATATCGGCGCCGCCAGCGGCCTGACCGCGCTGCCCTCGGCCACGAATTTCGTGGCGCTGGACACCCATCGCGATGGCGACTTTGCCCGCGCCCTGATCGCCGCGCTGGAGCGCGAGGGCGTGTTCGCCCGCATGCCGGGTGTCGCCCCCCTGGACCGCTGCATCCGTATCAGCGCCGCACCGATCCACGAACTGGACGTGTTCGAGGACGCGCTGCCTCGCGCGCTGGCCGCCCTCAGTCCCGCATGAAGCGGCGTCGGGCCTCCTCGGCGATGGCCTGACGCATCTGCAGCCGCGCGATCTCGGCCAGCAGGGCCGCGCGTTCGGGGCCCTCGGGCATGTCGGACAGGCGAGCCCGCGCGGCGATCACCTGCTTCTTCAGCACGATCTCGGGCGGCAGCACCCCGGCCTGCGCCATGATCCGGAACCCCGCCGCCGTGGAATCCGTCTCGACGGGCCGGTCGGGCAGGGGCCTGCCCTCGCCCTCAAGCCCCGTCAGCTTGCCCTCGGCGCGGGCCTTCAGCATCATCCGTTCGGCGATCCGCTCCAGCCAGCCCATCCGCGCCTCCCTTGCGCCTTGCCGAAAGACCCTTGGCCCGGCCAACCCGAGGGGGCAGGCCAGGCCGCAGGCTCACATCGCCGCCAACTGCGCCAGCGCGGCCTGCAGGCGGGCGATGTCGTCCTCCAGCGCGGCCAGCTTGCCGGTGGTCTCCTCGATCACCTCGGCATCGGCATTCTCGACGAACTTGGGGTTCGACAGGCGCTTGGACAGACCGTCGGCATCCTTGCGCAGCTTGGCCTCCGCCTTCTGCAGGCGCGCCGTCTCGGCCGCCACGTCGATCACGTCGCCGATGGGCAGCGCGAAACTGGCCCCCTGCACCGACACGGCGATCATCCCCTTGCCGGCAACCCCGTCGGCGGCCGGGTTCACCCGCGCCAGCCGCTCGATCAGCGGACCGTTAGCGGCCAGCGCCGCGCGCGCTGCGGCATCCGCCTCGGTCACGACCAGGCCCAGCTTGGCCCCCGCCGGCACGCCCATCTGCGCGCGCGCCGACCGCACGCCCTCGATCAGCGCGATGACCCAGTTCATCTGCCGGTCGGCCTCTGCGTCGATCAGGCCCGCGTCCAGTTCCGGCCAGTCGCCATGGACCAGCATGCGGTCGCGGTCCCCGGTCAGCGCCCACAGCTCCTCGGTGACGAAGGGCATGATCGGGTGCAGCATGGCAAAGCACTGGTCCAGCACCCAGCCCATCGTGGCCCGCGTCTCCTCGGCATGCTCGCCGTCGAACAGCGGCTTGGCGAATTCCACGTACCAGTCGCAGACCTTGCCCCAGACGAAGGCGTAAAGCCCCGTCGCCGCATCGTTGAAGCGATAGGCGGCCAGCGCCTCGTCGACAGCCATCAGGATGCGCGCCGTCTCTCCGATGATCCAGCGGTTCACGGTATGGCTGGGCTGCGGACGCGCCCCCCCGCCCCGCACGCCGTTCATTTCCGCGAACCGGGTGGCGTTCCAGATCTTGGTGACGAAGTTGCGGTTCACCTCGACATGCTTCGGCCCCAGCTTGGGGTCGCGGCCCATCGCCGCCATGCTGGTCAGCGTGAAGCGCAGCGCATCCGCGCCATAGGCATCGACCAGCGTCAGCGGGTCGATGACGTTGCCCTTGGACTTGGACATCTTGGCGCCCTTCTCGTCGCGCACCAGCCCGTGGACATAGACGGTCCTGAACGGCACATCGCCCACGACCTCCAGCTGCATCATCATCATCCGGGCGACCCAGAAGAAGATGATGTCGAAGCCCGTGACCAGCACGTCGGTCGGGAAATACTTCTTCAACTCCTCCGTCGGTTCGGGCCAGCCGAGCGTCCCGATGGGCCAGAGGCCCGAGCTGAACCAGGTGTCCAGCACGTCACGATCCCAATAAATTGAGACGTCAGAAACTTTCTCGCCACCAGTATTTCGGCTGCCATATGTACTGAAGAGGTCAGTTCTCCACGTTTCATCGTCACGGGTTGGCTCTTCACCAGCAAAAATGACGCTAACGTCTTTGCCATAAAATGACGTGAGTTGCTTTAGAACTTCGTCACGGCTCGCCGCGCAGAACTGAATACGTTCGTCTGTCGCATAAATGTTGCCGTCTGCGAGGCTACAGTAGAGGCAGGGCCCATACCACACCGGGATCTGGTGGCCCCACCACAGCTGGCGGCTGATGGTCCAGGGCTCGATGTTCTCAAGCCAGTTGAAATAGACCTTCTTGTGCTGCTCGGGCAGGATCTCGGTTCGGCCCGTCCGCACGGCCTCCAGCGCGGGTTCGACGATGCGCTTGGTGTCGACGAACCACTGGTCGGTCAGCATCGGCTCGATCACGACGCCGGACCGGTCGCCAAAGGGCTGCATGATCGGCTTGGCGTCGATCACGGGACGGCGTTCCAGATGCTCGGCGCCGGTTTCGGGCTCGATCTCGCGGTGCAGATAGGTGACGGCCAGGCCCTCGGCGGTGATCGCATCGATCACGCGCTTGCGGGCGTCGAACCGGTCCAGGCCGCGCAGGTCGTCCGGCACCAGGTTCACGGCGGTGACGTCGCCCACATCCTCGCCCGCGGCGGCGCGGGAGGCGATGGCGGCGCTGTCGGCATAGGACAGCCCGTCGGCGCGCATCGCGCCCTTGCCGTCCATCAGCGCATAGAGCGGGATGCCGTTGCGCATCGCCACGCCATAGTCGTTGAAATCATGCGCGCCGGTGATCTTGACCGCGCCGGACCCGAAATCGGGGTCGGGGTATTCGTCGGTGATGATCGGGATCAGGCGGCGGTGTTCCTTGGGGCCGACCGGGATCTCGACCAGCTTGCCGACGATGGGGGCATAGCGCGCGTCCGACGGATGCACGGCAACCGCGCCGTCGCCCAGCATGGTCTCGGGGCGGGTCGTGGCGATGCTGATGTAATCGCGCGTCTCGCGCAGGGTCACGCGGCCGTCTTCGTCGCGTTCCACGTATTCATAGGTCTCGCCACCGGCCAGCGGGTACTTGAAGTGCCACATGTGGCCCGGAACCTCGCGGTTCTCGACCTCCAGGTCGCTGATCGCGGTCTCGAAATGCGGGTCCCAGTTCACCAGCCGCTTGCCGCGATAGATAATGCCCTTGTTGTAGAGATCCACGAAGACCCGGATCACCGCGTCATGGAAATTGCCCTCCTCGCCCGCGGGCGCGCCGGGGGCGCCGGACATGGTGAAGGCATTGCGCGACCAGTCCGCGCTGGCGCCAAGGCGCTTCAGCTGGTTGATGATCGTGTCGCCGGATTCACGCTTCCAATCCCAGATCTTGGCGGTGAAGGCCTCGCGCCCGATCTCGCGCCGGCCGGGTTCGCCCCGTTCGGCCATGCGGCGTTCGACGACCATCTGGGTGGCGATGCCCGCATGGTCCTGACCCGGCTGCCACAGCGTGTCAAAGCCCCGCATCCGATGCCAGCGGACCAGGATGTCCTGCAGCGTGTTGTTCAGCGCATGGCCGATATGCAGGCTGCCGGTGACGTTGGGGGGCGGGATCATCACGGTGAAGGTTTCCGACCGCCGGGCATTGGCCCCGGCGGCAAAGGCGTTCCGGCGTTCCCATTCGGCCGCGATCCGGGCCTCGGCATCCGCCGCGTCAAAGCTTTTGTCCATCGTCATCGCATCACCCCATCTGTTGCAGCGGGATTAGCGAATGCGGGGCCAAAGGCCAAGCCCGTCGGCACCGGGCATGTCATCCGGGGCGGTTCGCGGCCGGGCCCGTCAGCGCAGGTCCACGATGGGGGCAAAGCCGCCCCAGAACATGCGCGCCCCGTCAAAGGGCATGTCGGCCATGTCGGGGTGGTCCTCTATCATCATCGCGGCCCATGCGGCATCCGCGGTGGCGCGGTCGGGCCATTCGATCCAGGACAGCACAGGCACCTCGTCGCCGGTGGCCTCGGTCGCGCGATAGAAATCGGTGCGCTTGCCGTGGGGCACGTCCTCGCCCCAGCATTCGACCAGGCGCAGCGCGCCGTGACGCTTGAACGCCGGCCAGGCCCTGGTCGCGTGATCGGCATAGTCGTCGCGCTTGTCCGCGGGCACGGCCAGCACGAAGCCGGAATAATAGCTCATCGCATCCTCCCTTGCGTCGGTGGGCACAGTGTCCGCCCGCAGGGGATTCGAGGCAACAGGCGTCGCGCCTAGACGGCGCGATCCAGCTTGGTCGCCAGGTGGATCAGGCTTTCGGACGACCGCACGCCCTCGATCCCGCCGATGCGGTCCAGCGTCTCGTCCAGTTCGGTCGTCGAGGATGTGGCCAGCTGCAGCAGCAGGTCGACCCGGCCGCTGGTGGTGTGCACACGCTCGACCTGGGGCAGGGACTTGAGCCGCGACAGCACGCCGGGCTGGGCGCGGGGCTCGATGCCCAGCAGGACGGTGGCGCGGATGCGGGCGCCGCGCGCGGCCTCTCCCAGGCGCAGCGTGTATCCGGCGATGGCGCCGGTGCTCTCCAGCCGCTCCAGCCGGGCCTGCACGGTCGAGCGCGCGACGCGCAGGCGGCGGGCCAGCACCGCCACCGACATGCGCGCGTCGCCCGACAGCTGTGCCAGAATGTTGCGATCCAGATCGTCCAAAGCCGCGCCTGCCTGCCTGTTTCGTCAAAATGACATGAACTGCGTCATAATAACCGGGATGACATGCGATTCTAGCCTTTTCATCGGTGAAATCGGAACTCAAAAGCGCCATTCCGGGTTGCAGGACCGCAACCCATCATCCAGCCTCGTGCGAAAGGAACCGCAATGGGACAACAGAAGACCGTCTGGGAAAATCCGGCCGAGGTCATCCGACATCTGGCCCCGGAACATCCGGTCATGGTCTTCGCGCCGACAGTCTTGCAGGACCGTGCGCGGCAATTCATCGACGGCTTTCCGGGGCTGGTGACCTATGCGGTCAAGTCCAACCCCGACGAGGCCGTGATCCAGAACCTTGTCGCCGCCGGCATCCGCGGTTTCGACGTGGCCTCGCCCTTCGAGATCGACCTGATCGGCCGCATGGCGCCGCATGCCGCGCGCCATTACCACAATCCCGTCCGCGCCCGGTCCGAGATCGCGCATGGCGTGTCCCAGAACATCCGCGCCTGGTCCGTGGACAGCCGGTCCGAACTGGACAAGCTGTTCGATCAGGTGCCGACCCAGGTCGACGGCAAGGGGGTCGAGATATCGCCCCGCTTCAAGTTGCCGGTGCTGGGCGCGGCCTATGACTTCGGCTCCAAGTTCGGCGCATCGCCCGAACTGGCGGCCGAGCTGCTGGCAGAGGTCGCGCGCCGTGGATACGTCCCGTCGCTGACCTTCCATCCGGGCACGCAATGCACCGACCCGATCGCATGGGAAAGCTATATCCGCGTGTCCAAGGACATCTGCGACATGGCGGGCGTGCGCGCGGTGCGCCTGAACGTGGGCGGCGGTTTCCCCTCGCACCGCGTCGTGGGCGTCGAGCCCGACCTGACCTCGATCTTCCAGGAGATCTCCGACACCGTGACCGAAATGTTCGGCACCGACGCGCCCGACCTGGTCTGCGAACCGGGCCGCGGCATCGTGGCCGACGCCTATGCGCTGATCACCCGGGTCAAGGGCGTACGCGACGGCGGCCACGTATTCCTGAACGACGGCGTCTATGGCGGCCTGGCCGAGCTGCCGATCATCGGCAACATCGACCGCATCGAGGTCCTGACCCCCAAGGGCACCCCGCGCGAGGGCGAGGCCGGCGGCCGCGTCATCTTTGGCCCGACCTGCGATTCGGTCGACCGCCTGCCGGGTGAACTGGCGCTGCCCGACACGATCCAGGAAGGCGATTTTGTGATCTTCCACGGCGCGGGCGCCTATTCGACGGTCACGAACACGCGATTCAACGGTTTCGGCGCGATGACCAACGCGACCGTGATGCGGCTGTCGTAACGGTTTGCTCATGCCCCCATGCTAGGCTTGGGGGCATGAGCGTGACCAGACCACCCACCATCCATGTCGTGCTGATGGACGGCACCTTTGCGTCGCTGGCCGATGGCAGGCGCAGTTCCATCGGCCGCATCCACCGCCTGCTGACGGGCCAGCTGGGCGCCCTGCCGCCCGGACGCGTCCGCGTCCATTACGGCATGGGACAGCAATGGACCCGCTGGCGCACGCTGCCCGACCTGGTCATGGGCCGCATCCTGGAAACCCGCATCACCGATGCCTATGGCTGGCTGGCCAGCGGCTATCGCCCCGGCGACCGGATCTTCATGCTGGGTTATTCCCGCGGGGCCTTCGCGATCCGCAGCCTGGCGGGGATGATCAGCCGCGTGGGCCTGCTGCAGGCGCAGGCGGCGACCGAACGCCACATCCGGCTGGCCTGGCGCTATTACCACCAGGGGGGCACGCCGCAGGCGATGGCCGCGTTCCGGCGCAGGCGCTGTCACGCGCAGGCACCGATCCGCATGGTCGGCTGTTTCGACACCGTGATGGCCCTGGGCCTGCGCCTGCCGGTGCTGTGGATGCTGACAGAGCCGCGGTTCCGTTTTCACGACGCGCATCTGGGGCAGGGGATCGAGCACGGGTTCCAGGCCCTGGCCCTGGATGAGACCCGCGCCGCCTTTGCGCCGCTGCTGTGGGACGATGCCCATGCGGCGGGCCGGATCGAACAGATGTGGTTTCGCGGCGCGCATCCCGACATCGGCGGACAGCTGTCCGGGTTCGAGATGTCGCGGCCCCTGGCGAACATCCCGCTGGTCTGGATGCTGGACCGGGCCGAACAGGTCGGCCTGCCGTTGCCGCCCGGATGGCGGGGGCTGTTCCCGGGCGATCCCGCGGCGCCATCGATCGGGTCATGGCGCAACTGGGGCAAGGCGTTCCTGGCGCGCACGCCCCGCCTTGCCGGCCGCTACATGACCGAGGCGCTGCATCCGACGGTGCCAAGACCCGTTGCCGGCCCGGCCCGCCTGACCGGCCATTTGGCCGCGCACCGCCCGCCGCGTCGCAGATCGCCCGCCACCATCGCCGCACGCTGGCGCCGCCCGCCCGTCGATCCCGCCTAAGGGGTGGTCAGGCCACGGCCTCCAGCCCGGCCTTGGGGCGCACGCCCAGGGCGGCGCAGACGTCGCGGGTCAGTTCGGGACGGTTCAGCGTATAGAAATGCAGCTGGTCCACGCCGCCCGCGATCAGCTTTTCGCACAGGTCCACCGACAGGTCGGTCGCAAGCGCACGCTGTGCGTCGGGGCCGTCCAGGGCTGCAAGCTGGAACGCCTCCTCGGCCCAGTCCGGGACGGTGGTGTTGCAGGTCGCGGCGAACCGCTTGGTCCCGGCCCAGCTCTGGACCGGCAGCAGGCCGGGGATGATCGGCGCGTCGATGCCGGCCGCGACGCATTTGTCGCGAAAGCGGAAAAAGGTTTCGGGCTCGAAGAAGAACTGCGTGATGGCGCTGGTGGCCCCGGCCTCGATCTTGCGCTTCAGCCAGGTCACGTCGGCATCGCCATCGGCGCTGTCCGGGTGCGGTTCGGGATAGGCGCCGCAGCGGATGGTCATGTCGCCGCGCGCGGCGATCGCCTCGATCAGTTCGACCGAATTGGCGAAGCCGTCGTCATGCGGTGTGAAGCGGTCGGCCCCCTTTGGCGCATCGCCGCGCAGCGCCACGATCTGGGTGATCCCGGCATCGGCATAGGACTGTACGATCTCCATCGTCTCGGCGCGGGTGGCCTCGACGCAGGTCAGATGCGCCGCGACCTGCAACCCGAACTGGCGGTTGATCGTGGTCACGGCCTCATGGGTCAGCTTGCGGGTCGTGCCGCCGGCGCCATAGGTGACCGACACGAAATCGGGGGCCAGCGGGGCCAGCACCTTGGCGGTCTCCCACAGCTTGAACGAGGCTTCCAGCGTCTTGGGCGGGAAGAACTCAAAGCTGACGTTCGGCGTGGTCATGGCGAATCCCTTCGTGTTGGCGGCTCTTGTGCCATGAGGCGCGGCGTGAGACAAATTCATAATCTTCAACATCAACGTGAGGGCGTTTCATCATGCATCTGGAACTGCGCCATCTGCGCACCGTGCATGCGATCCACGAACAGGGCGGCCTGGCCCGCGCCGCCGAGGTGCTGAACATCACGCAGAGCGCGCTGTCCCACCAGGTCAAGGCGCTGGAGGAACAGTCAGGCGCCCAGCTGTTCGTGCGTCGCGCCAAGCCCATGCGCCTGTCCGCCGCGGGCATGCGCCTGCTGCGCCTGGCCGAACAGGTCCTGCCCCTGGTCGAGGCGACCGAGGCAGAGTTCAAGGGCGTCGAGGCCGGGCGCATCGGCCGGCTGCACATCGCGATGGAATGCCACGCCTGCTTTGACTGGCTGCTGCCGGTCCTGGACATCTTTCGCCGCGCCTGGCCCGACGTGGACGTGGACATCCGCCAGCGCCTAGCCTTTGGCGCGCTGCCCGCGCTGGTGCGCGAGGAGGTGGACCTGGTGATCTCCTCGGACCCCGAGGATCTGGCGGGCGTCACCTTTCAGCCGCTGTTCGATTATGCGCCGACCCTGGTCGTGCCGGCGGGCCATCCGCTGGCGGCCAAGGGCCATGCCGATCCCGCCGATCTGGCCGCCGAGACGCTGATCACCTATCCGATGGACCGCGCACGGCTGGACGTGTTCAGCCAGTTCCTGACGCCCGCGAACATCGAACCCGCGCGCCAGCGCACGGTCGAGCTGACCGCGGTGGCGCTGATGCTGGTGGCATCGGGGCGGGGCGTCGCGGTCATGCCGGACTGGGTCCTGCGGCGCGAGGCCGCGAACCCGGAACTGGTGCTGCTGCCGCTGGGGCCGCAGGGGATCCGCCGCCGTCTGTACGCGGCGGTGCGGTCGGACGACCTGTCGCAGCCCTACATGGCGCATGTGCTGCGCCTGTCGCGCACCGAACCCCTGCGGATGCTGCGCGGCCCGTCCAGCTAGGCCGGCGCGTGATGCTTGGCTTTCCGCCGCGTCTGCCCTATGACGCGGCCAACCCCAATTCCCGGAGCACCCGATGGCAAGCGCCAATCTGAACGTGATGATCAAGGCCGCCCGCAAGGCGGGTCGCGCCCTCGTCAAGGACTTCCGCGAGGTCGAGAACCTTCAGGTCAGCGTCAAGGGCGCCGGCGATTTCGTCACCCGCGCCGACCGCGAGGCCGAACGCCTGATCAAGGAAGAACTGATGACCGCCCGCCCCAGCTATGGCTGGCTGGGCGAGGAGACCGGCAAGACCGAGGGCGATGACCCCACCCGCCGCTGGATCGTGGACCCGCTGGACGGGACGACGAACTTCCTGCACGGCCTGCCGCACTGGGCCGTCTCCATCGCGCTGGAGCACAAGAAAGAGATCGTCGCCGCGGTCATCTTCGACGCCGCCAAGGACGAGATGTTCGTGGCCGAAAAGGGCACCGGCGCCTATATGAACGACCAGCGCCTGCGCGTGTCGGGCCGCACCAAGCTGTCCGAATCGGTGTTCTCGACCGGGATCCCGCATGCCGGGACCGGCCCGTTGCCCGCGATGATCCAGGATCTGGCCCAGCTGATGCCCGTCTGTGCGGGCGTGCGCGGTTTCGGGTCCGCGGCGCTGAACCTGGCCTATGTCGCCGGCGGCCGGTTCGACGGCTATTGGGAACGCGGCACGAAATCCTGGGACGTGGCCGCGGGCATCCTGATGGTGCGCGAGGCCGGCGGCTTCGTCCACGGCATCCGCGAGGGCGACGATCCGCTGGAATCGGGTCGTCTCATCGCGGCGAACCCCACCCTGCTGGACCCCTTCGCCAAGATCATCCGCGCCCGCGACTAGGCTGCAACAGGTCAGGGTTGCAGACCGTGCAACCCTGACCCTCGCTTGACCTTGCGGAATGGCGGGCGCAACAGGGGGCAACCCTGAAGGCGCCCCCTTATGTCCGACGACCGACCGACCCAGCCCTATGCCGCATCCGCCGCCGTCGCGGCGCCGCCCCCGGTTCCGCCGCAGGGGCAGGCCCCCGTCCGCGACCGCACCGGCCTTGCCATCGCCATGATGTGCGCGGTCAGCCTGATCTTCGCCTTCCAGGACGTGTTCTCTCGCATCCTGGGCGGGGGCTATCCGCCGGTGCTGATCGTGATGATCCGGTACTGGGTTTTTGCGCTGTTCGTGATCGCGCTGGTCGCACGCCAGCCGGGCGGGTTGAAACGCGCCATCCGCACGAAACGCCCCCTGACCCAGATCGCCCGCGGCGTGATCCTGGCGCTGGAGGTGCTGATCATGGTCGAGGCCTTCGTCCGCCTGGGCCTGATCGAGACCCATGCGGTCTTTTCCGTCTATCCGCTGCTGGTCGCGGCCCTGTCCGGGCCGGTCCTGGGCGAGGCGGTCGGCTGGCGGCGCTGGACTGCAATCGCGGTGGGCTTTGCCGGGATCATCGTGATCCTGAACCCCGGCGGCGGGGTCATCAGCATGGCGGCGCTGCTGCCCTTTGCGGCTGCGCTGATGTTCGCGCTGTACGGCCTGCTGACGCGGCACGTGTCGCGCGACGATCCGGCGATGGTCAGCTTTTTCTGGACCGGCGTGTCGGGGGCGGTGGCCATGACGCTGGTGGGCATCTGGGACTGGCAGTGGCTGGCACCGATGGACTGGGTCTGGATGGCCTGCCTGTGCGTCTGCGGCATGACCTCGCATTACCTGATGATACGCAGCTATGAGCTGGCCGAGGCGTCGGCCCTGCAGCCCTTCGGCTATACGCAGCTCGTCTGGGTCAGCATCCTGGGCGTGGTCCTGTTCAACGAGACCTTGCGCGCCAACGTCGTGATCGGGGCCGCGATCGTGGTCGCGGCCAGCCTGTTCACTCTGTGGCGACAGCGGATGCGGTCGCGCTGAGCCAGCCTTCGGGCAGGCGCGGACCGATGAAGGGCTTGGGCCGCGGCTTGGCCGACAGGGCCAGCGTCATGCGCGCCGGCGGGGGCGGCACCGCGCCGCCGCCCGACAGGTCCCACCGGGTGACGACCGGCGCGGGCGTGCCATGGATGCGCGCACGATAGATCGGCAGCGCCTCGGTCACGCGCATGACGTAATTGCGCGTCTCGTCGAAGGGGATCAGCTCGACCCAGTCCACGGGATCGGCATCGCGGCGCAGGTCGCCGAAATCGTTCAGCCAACGCGCGGACCGCCCCGGGCCGGCATTGTAGCCCGCCGCGATCAGCGCCACGGACGGGCCGAACCGGTCGGCCAGGTCGATCAGGTATTGCGACCCGATCCGCGCGTTGTAGCTGGCATCGCTGGACAGGCGCGCCAGATCATAGGGCATGCCGATCTGGCGCGTGACCTGTTCGGCGGTGCCGGGCATCACCTGCATCAGCCCCTGCGCGCCGACCGGGCTGGAGGCCGTGTGGTTGAATTCGGATTCCTGCCGCGCGATGGCCATGACCAGTTCCGCCGGCGGGCCCAGATCCTCGCGCTCCAGCCCGGTCAGGGGAAAATGCGCGACGGGCCAGATGACGCCCTGGTTCGCCGACTGCTTGGCCAGGCGCAGCCCGTGCCAGGGGGTCCCGGCCTCATACATCAGGCGCGACATGCGGGCGATGTCATCGGGGGCCGCGGTTTCCGCCAAATGCAGCAGAAAGCGCTGCGCGTCGTCGCGTCGGCCGCTGGCGACCAGCCACAGGCCTGCGCGAAAGACTGGATTCTCGCGCAGCGCGCTGCCGCGCCAGTCGGGCAGGGTGTCGATGGCCGCGTCGGCCACGGCGTAATCGGCGGGCAGGCTGCGGCCGACCTTCTCCATCGCCAGCTGACCGTAATAGGTGCCGGGCAGGTCGGCCGCGGCACCAAAGGCCGTGCGGGCGGCGGTATCGTCGCCCAGGGCCTCATGCGCGCGACCCTGCCAGTAGAAGGCGCGCGACTTGCTGATCGCGGCGCCGACGACGGTTTCCAGATGGTCGAAATGCGTCAGCGCGCGGGCTGCATCGCCGGTCTTCAGCGCGGCAAAGCCCGCCAGCCATTCGAGGTCGGCGTAATGGCGGTTGTCGGGCGTCAGGAAATGCGGCGTGGCCAGGCGCAGCGCGCGGTCCCAGTCGCCGTTCCGCATGGCCAGCCGCGTGTAATCCACCCGCATCGACGCCCATCGCGCGGGGTCGCGCAGCGCCTCCGCGCTGGTCGAGGATTCCAGCAGCAGGGTCTGGGCGCCCTCATGCTGCTTTGCGCCCACGCGCCAGTCGAAGCGGTCCATCGCCAGGCCCGGATCGGCGCGCAGGTCGGCGTGCAGCGCCAGGATCAGGTCGTCGACGCCGGCACGGCCCGCCTGCACGGCGATCCGGGCGCGGGGCAGGGGGCGGTCGGCCTCGGGCAGGCGGGCCAGCAGGCGTTCGGCCTGTGCCCATTCCCCCGCATCCAGCATCGCGGTGATGCGCACGGGGATCAGCGGCAGCAGTTCGGGAAAGGCGGCCAGCAGGGCGGCCTCGTCCTCGGCCGGCAGGGGTTGCGTGGTGAAGAAGGCCTGTCGGGTCCGGGCGGCATCGGCGTCGGGCAGGATCGCGGTCAGCGCGTTCAGGCCGGCCCGCGTGGTGGGGCTGCGGCCGTCGAACCACAGGCGGATGTCGTCGGGATCGGCGCCGGGACGCAGCCGCGCCTCTCCGCGCTGGATCAGCAGGTCGAGGCCGGGCCAGTCGGGATGGTTGCGCAGAAAGCCCGCGTAATCGGCGAAATCGCCGTGGCCTGCGCGCAGGGCGTGCCAGCCGACCAGCGCCTCGCCCAGGGGGCCTGCGGCGCGGGCGGCGTCACGGGCGGTCACCCAGTCCTGGACCTGGGTCGCGGCCAGGGCCAGCGCCATCGCGCCCGGATCCTCGGCCCGTGCGGGCAGGGCCAGGGACAGGGCCAGAAGGCCCGCCATCGTCATGTCACGCAGAAGTCGCATCACCACCCTGTGTCACCGTCAAACGCCCCGCGTGCAATTCACAACCTTGGCAAGTTCGCGGCCCTTGGTTAGGGATGGCCGCGCAATTGCCTGCTTTCACCAAGGATCATCATGGAGCGTGTCATGTTCAAAGGGTCGATGCCAGCCCTGGTCACGCCGTTCACCCCGGACGGCGAGCTGGATCTGGACACGCTGAAGAAGCTGGTCGAATGGCATGTCGAGCAGGGCAGCCACGCCATCGTGCCCGTGGGCACCACCGGCGAAAGTCCCACCCTGACCCATGACGAGCATCGCACCGTCATCGAGGAGGTGGTGCGTGCGGTGAACGGTCGCATCCCGGTCATCGCGGGCGCCGGGTCGAATTCCACGCGCGAGGGCATCGGCCTCTTGCAGCACGCGGCCAGCGTGGGCGCGGATGCGGGTCTGGTCGTCACGCCCTATTACAACAAGCCGACGCAAGCCGGGCTGATCGCGCATTACACCGCGCTGACCGAGGCCTGCGATCTGCCGATCATCATCTACAACATCCCCGGGCGGTCGGTCGTCGACATGATGCCCGAGACGATGGGCGTCCTGGCGAAGATTCCGTCGATCATCGGGGTCAAGGACGCGACCGGCAAGCTGGAGCGCGTGAGCTGCCAGCGCATGACCTGCGGGGCGGATTTCATCCAGCTGTCCGGAGAGGATGCGACAGCCCTGGGCTTCAACGCGCATGGCGGGGTGGGCTGCATCAGCGTGACCGCGAACGTCGCCCCGCGCCTGTGCGCGCAGTTCCAGGAGGCCACGCTGCGCGGCGATTACGCGGCGGCGTTGGAGATCCAGGACCGGCTGATGCCGCTGCATCTGGCGATCTTCGTCGAGCCGGGGCTGGTGGGCGCGAAATACGCGATGTCGCGCCTGGGCCTGTGCCACGAGCGGGTGCGCCTGCCGCTGACGCCGCTGACCGAACCGACGCGCCATCTGATCGACGCGGCGCTGGAGCATGCGGGCCTGATCTGAGTGCGTCCCGCCACGGCGGGGGGCCAGCCCCCCGCACCCCCCGGTGTTGCGCGGTGCCGGTGTCTTAGCTGAGACCCAGGCCGGCCCGCATCATCATCCGGCGCACGGGTGCGATTCCGTACAACCCGCCCAGAGCCGCGGCGCGCAGGTCGCGCAGCGGGCGCAGTTGCGCCTGGCTGGCACGGTTCAGGGCGTCGATGGCAAGGATGCGTGCATAGGCGTCCGGACGGCGCGTGCGGTTGTAGCGGGCAAGGCTGTCGGCGCTGCCCGGGTCGGCGCGGCTGAGCTCCAGCAGCGCCGAGAGGTCGGCCAGGCTCATGTTCAGGCCCTGCGCGCCGATGGGGGGCAGGACATGCGCGGCCTCGGCGATCAGCGCGGTGCGGGGGCCGGCGAAGCGGTCGGCGATCTGGCTGACGATCGGCCAGGCGGTCAGGGGGGTCGCCTGGCGCAGATGGCCCAGCACCCCGGCGGAACGGTCGTTCAGTGCGGCCTCAAACGCTGGGGCGGGAAGGGCCGTCAGCGCGTCGATGGCGGCGGCATCGTCCATCCAGACCACGGCCGAACCGGGCTGTCCGTCGCGGTCGGGCAGGGGGACCAGCGTGAAGGGCCCGCCGGAGCGGTGCACCTCGGTCGAGACGTTGTGGTGGGGCTGTTCATGCGTCACGGCAAAGGCCAGCGCCTTTTGCCCATAGCGCCAGGTGCGCACCCCGATGCCCAAGGCGCGACGGACCGCGGAATCGCGGCCATCCGCGCCGATCAGCAGGCGGGCGCGCAGGCGGCGGCCGTCGGTCAGGGTCACGACCGCACCTTCGGATCGAGGCAGGACCGTCGCCGTGCCGGTGCCGTGGATCACCCGGACCGAGGGCAGGGCGCGGATGCGGGCCATCAGCTCGCGCCGCATCAGCCAGTTGGGCAGGTTCCAGCCGAATGGCTGGTCGCCGATCTCGGCCGCGTCGAAGTCGCGGGTCAGGCGCGGCGTGGCGGTGGCGCCCCCGGCATCGACGATGCGCATGACCTGCAACGCGGTCGCATGGGGGGCGAGGCTCTCCCACAGCCCAATGCGTTCGAAAAGCGCGACCGAGGGCATCAGGAAGGCGGTCGAGCGCAGGTCGGCGCCCGCCGCGTCCTCCTCCGTCACCGGGGGGGCAGGATCGACGCAGAGGACCGAGAAGCCCTCGGCTCCGAAGGCGCAGGCGGCGATCAGTCCGGCCAGCCCGCCGCCCGAGATCAGGATGTCGATGTCGTCGATGCGCGTGTCGGTCATGGGATGCCCTTTCGGTGTGCGGCCAGACTGCCCCGCCGCGCGAGCGGGGGAAAGGGGCGGCGCTGTCGCAGTCAGACCAGCGCGCGCAGAAAGCCGGTCAAGTCATGGGTGCGGTGCTGGACATGCAGGCCGACCCCGCCGGTCAGCGCGTCGGGCCCGTGGCGGCCGTCGCCGACCAGCACGGTGCGCATGCCCAGGTCGTGCGGGACGATCAGGTTGCGCGGGTCATCCTCGAAGAACGCGGCCCACGTGGGGTCGATGCCGGACGCGGCCAGGATCGGCGCATAGGCGCGCGGGTCGGGCTTGGGGTGAAAGCCCGCCTCCTCAATGCCGTATACGGCGTCGAACAGGTCCTCGGGCAGTGCGCGGGCGGCCAGCACGCGGCGGGCATAACCCGCGTCGCCATTGGTGTGGATGATCCGCCGCCCCGGCAGGGCCGCGATGGCCGCGGCCAAGTCCGGGTCGGGGGTCAGCACTGAAAAGTCGATGTCGTGCACGTCGGCCAGATAGGCCGCGGGATCGACCTGATGTTCGGCCATCAGCCCGGCCAGCGTGGTGCCGTGCAGCCGCCAGTAATCCGCGCGCAGGCGGTTCGCGTGATCCTGCGGCACGTCCAGCGCGCGCATCATCCAGGCGGTCATCCGGACCTCGATCTGCGCGAAAAGCTGCGCCTCGGGCGGGTAGAGGGTGTTGTCCAGATCGAAGATCCAGGCGGTGACATGCGAAAAATCCATGGCAGAGGCATAGCTTGCGCGCTGGCCGCTTGCAATTCGGCGCGCGCGGGCCAATCGTTCGCGGATGAAAGACGCCTATTCCCTGATCCTGACCGCCATCGAGGGCGGAACATACCGCCCCGGCGACAGGCTGGTCGAATCCGAGCTGGCCGAGCGGTTCGGCGTCAGCCGCACCCCCGTGCGCGAGGCGCTGCAGCGGCTGGAGACCCAGGCCATGCTGGTGCGCGACGGGCGCAGCCTGATCGTCGCATCGCTGGACCACAACCAGCTGGCCGAGCTGTACACCGTGCGGGCGGAGCTGGAGGCGCTGGCCGCCCGCCTGGCCGCCCGCCACGCGACGCCCGAGGAGGTGCGCGTGCTGGCCCAGATGGTCGAGGAGGATCGCCGCACCAAGGGCGACCCCGAGGCGCTGGCGCGGGCCAACAAACGCTTCCACCGTCAGATCCACCTGGCGTCGCACAACCGCTATCTGGTGCAGCAGCTGGATCTGGTGCACCGGACCATGGCGCTGATGGCGCGGACGTCGCTGGCCGCCGAGGGGCGGGGCGAGACCGCGCTGGCCGAACATGCCCGCATCGTCGAGGCGATCGCGGCAGGGGACGGGGCGGCGGCGGACCGTGCGCTGCGCCAGCATATCTCGATGGCGTGGGAGACGCGGCTGAAGCTGGAGGCGCAGGCGGGTGGCTGAGCCGCGCCTGATCCTGACCCAGGCCGACATCGACGAAGGGGCCGCGCATCTGGCGGACGTCTGCCCGGTCTGGGCGCGGGTGCTGCCCCAGCTTGGGCCGCTGCCACTGCGCCGCCAGCCGGACGGGTTCGCGGCGATCGCGCAGGCCATCGTGGGCCAGCAGGTCTCGGTCGCGGCGGCGGCGGCGATCTGGGGGCGGCTGCAGGCCGCTGGGCTGGACCGGGAGGCGACCCTGCGCGAGGCCGATGACGACAGCCTGCGTGCCGCGGGCCTGTCGCGTCCCAAGGCGCGCTATCTGAGGGGGATCGCCGCGGCGGGGCTGGATTGGCAGGGCCTGCGCGATCTGCCCGATGATGAGGCCATGACCCGGCTGGTGGCGCTGCCGGGCATCGGGGTCTGGACGGCCGAGATCTATCTGAAATTCGCACTGGGCCGCCGGGATGTTTTTGCTGCGGGCGATCTGGCCCTGCAGGAGGCGGCGCGCGGCATGTACGGCTTGTCCGAACGCCCTGGCCCCGCAGCATTGCGTGCGCTGGCCGAGCCTTGGGCGCCGTGGCGCGCGGTTGCGGCGCGGGGGCTCTGGGCCTATTACCGCTGGGCCAAAGGACGCGAGGGAATATCATGACCGAACCGCTGCAATCCGCCCGCCGGGGCCCCGAGAAGGCCGGATCGGTCGTCGTCTTCCTGCACGGCTATGGCGCCGACGGGACAGACCTTCTGGGCCTGTCCGAGCCGCTGGCGCCGCATCTGCCCACGACGGCCTTCTATGCGCCCGACGCGCCCGAGCCGTCGCGCAACAATCCGATGGGGTTCCAGTGGTTTCCGATTCCCTGGCTGGACGGATCGTCCGAGGTCGATGCCCGCATCAGCATGGGCCAGTCGGTGACCGCGCTGAACGAATTCCTGGACACCGTGCTGGCCGCCGAAGAGCTGACCCCCGACCGGATGGTGCTGGTGGGCTTTTCCCAAGGCACGATGATGGCGCTGCACGTGGCCCCGCGCCGCGACGTGGCCGTGGCGGGGGTCGTCGGATTTTCGGGCCGCCTGCTGACCCCCGAGGTCCTGGCGGAGGAGGCGCGGGTCAAGCCGCCGGTCCTGCTGATCCATGGCGACCAGGACGAGGTGGTGCCCTTCGACGACATGTCCCTGGCCGGCCAGACCCTGCAGGAGGCGGGATTCACCGTCTATGGCCACGTGATGCAGGGGACCGGGCACGGCATCTCTCCGGACGGGTTGTCGGTCGCGCTGGCCTTTCTGAAGGAGCATCTGCCCGACTGATCGCGGGGTCGTCACGCTGCTGTCATCCTGGGCGTCTATGGGATGGTCCGTCGGGAATAGATGCGGGGGCTTGCCAGATCACCGCCGCCAGATATAGTCGACGCAACGGATCTGACGGGCGCCCCGGTCAACCCCACGGGGCAGACGGGAAGGCGCTATGCTGGACGACCATCTTCATTCCGATTTCCGAACGCAGTTCGTGCGCGAGCCGGCCAACCTGCGCCATTTCCCGGCGCTGGTCCTGAATGCCGATTACCGGCCGCTGTCCTATTACCCGCTGTCGCTGTGGCCGTGGCAGGAGGCGATCAAGGCGGTGTTCCTGGACAGGGTGACCATCATCGCCGAATACGACCACGAGGTGCGAAGCCAGCGACAGGCGTTCCGCATCCCCTCGGTGGTGGTGCTGAAGGATTTCGTCCGACCCCAGAAGCGCGTGGCATTCACGCGCTTCAATCTTTTTCTGCGGGACGAATTCTGCTGCCAGTATTGCGGGGCCAAGGGCGATCTGACCTTCGATCATGTCGTGCCGCGGTCGCGCGGCGGGATCACCAGCTGGGAGAACGTGGTCGCAGCCTGTTCGCCCTGCAACCTGAAGAAGGCCAACCGCAGCCTGCGCCATTCCGGCATGCAGCTGCGCAAGCCCGCGCGCCGACCGTCGGCGGACGAGATGCATGCGATCGGTCGGCGCTTTCCGCCGAACCATCTGCACGACAGCTGGATGGATTTCCTGTATTGGGACGCCGAACTGGATAGCTGAGCGATCAGCCGTCGTGATCGTGGCGGTCGCGGTTGTTCAGATGCACCAGCACCGCACCGCTGAGCGCCAGCAGCAGGAAGGCGATCGGGGGAACGCCCGCCGACAGACCCGCCCACAGCGTCACCGCGGCGGCCAGGATCGTCACGGCGATCAACGCGAGGAAATGGGTCAGCGGCATGGGACACTCCTTCTCCTGACATCCAATATGGGCCGCATGGGTCGGGTTGGGAAGGCCATGCAGAGAATGCGCGACGTTTTGACGGGGACGGGGCGGGATCGCGCCGAGATCCGACGTCTTGACCGGAAGAATCAGGCGTCCTAGATGGGGCGGCAGAGGACGACCTCCCCCTGACGGGCTGACACTTCCGGGACGGCCCGGATCATTCGGAGGGTTCAGCCATGCCATGGCTTCTTCTGTTCACGGCCGGTCTTCTGGAAATCGTCTGGGCGACGGCGATGAAATATTCGGCCGGCTTCACGCGCCCCATCCCTACCATCGTGATGGTCGTCGGCATGATCGCGTCGTTCTGGCTGCTGGCGACGGCGATGCGGTCGCTGCCCCTGGGGACGGCCTACATGGTTTGGACGGGCATCGGCGCGGTGGGCAGCTTTGTCGTGGGTGTGGTGTTTCTGGCAGAGCCCGTCACCGCGATGCGCATGGCGGCGGCGGGGATGATCGTCGCGGGCATCGTCACGATGAAGCTGGCCTCCTGACAGGCCCGAGGGCGGGGCGCGCTTGCGTCCCGCGACGGCCGGGGGCGCTGCGCCCCCCGGACCCCCCGCCGCGTCGCGCCCTGCCGACAGAAAACCGCGAAATTCCCGCGTCGGGGGTAATTTCCTTCCGCGCCGAGGGATGATAGACGCAATGCCAGCCAAAGGAGATCCGCCATGCCCGCCTATCGTTCCCGCACCACCACCCATGGCCGCAACATGGCCGGCGCACGGGGCCTGTGGCGCGCGACAGGCGTGAAGGACAGCGATTTCGGCAAGCCGATCATCGCCATCGTCAACAGCTTCACCCAGTTCGTGCCCGGCCATGTCCACCTGAAGGACCTGGGCCAGCTGGTCGCCCGCGAGGTCGAGGCGGCCGGCGGCATCGCCAAGGAATTCAACACCATCGCGGTCGATGACGGCATCGCCATGGGCCATGACGGCATGCTGTATTCGCTGCCCTCGCGCGAGGTCATTGCCGATTCGGTGGAATACATGGTCAATGCGCATTGCGCCGACGCGATGGTGTGCATCAGCAACTGCGACAAGATCACGCCGGGCATGCTGATGGCGTCGCTGCGCCTGAACATCCCCACCGTCTTCGTGTCGGGCGGGCCGATGGAGGCGGGCAAGGTCGTGCTGCAGGATGGTCGCGTCAAGGCGCTGGACCTGGTCGATGCCATGGTCGCGGCGGCCGATGATTCGGTCAGCGACGAGGATGTGCAGGCGATCGAACGGTCGGCCTGCCCGACCTGCGGGTCCTGTTCGGGCATGTTCACGGCCAATTCGATGAACTGCCTGACCGAGGCCCTGGGCCTGTCCCTGCCGGGCAACGGATCGACCCTGGCGACCCACGCCGACCGCAAACGGCTGTTCGTCGAGGCGGGCCACCTGATCGTCGACCTGGCCAAGCGCCATTACGAGGGCGACGACTTCAGCGTCCTGCCCCGCAACGTGGCCAGCTTTGCCGCCTTCGAGAATGCGATGACGCTGGACATCGCGATGGGCGGGTCGACCAACACCGTCCTGCACCTGCTGGCCGCGGCGCACGAGGCCGAGATCGATTTCACCATGTCCGACATCGACCGCCTGTCGCGCAAGGTGCCGGTGCTGTGCAAGGTCGCGCCCGCGAAATCGGACGTGCACATGGAGGACGTCCACCGCGCCGGCGGCATCATGGCCATCCTGGGCCAGCTGGACCGCGCCGGGCTGCTGGACACCTCGGTGGGCAGCGTCCATTCCGGCACGCTGGCGCAGGCGCTGGACCGGTGGGACGTGTCGCGCACGACCGCGGCGTCGGTGCACGATTTCTTCCGCGCGGCGCCGGGCGGGGTGCCGACGCAGACCGCGTTCTCTCAGGCGAACCGCTATGACGACGTGGACCTGGACCGCGAAAAGGGCGTGATCCGGTCGTCCGAGCACGCGTTCTCGCGCGATGGCGGGCTGGCGGTGCTGTACGGCAACCTAGCCGAGGACGGCTGCATCGTGAAGACCGCGGGGGTGGACGATTCGAACCTGACCTTCGAGGGGCCCGCGCATATCTTCGAAAGCCAGGACGACAGCGTCAGCGCCATCCTGACCGGCAAGGTCAAGGCCGGAGAGGTGGTGCTGATCCGCTATGAAGGACCGCGCGGCGGGCCGGGGATGCAGGAGATGCTGTATCCGACCAGCTATCTGAAATCCAAGGGCCTGGGCAAGGAATGCGCGCTGGTGACCGACGGGCGGTTCTCGGGCGGGTCTTCGGGGCTGTCGATCGGCCATGTCTCTCCCGAGGCGGCCGAGGGTGGCACGATCGGCCTGGTCGAGCAGGGCGACCTGATCCGCATCGACATCCCGAACCGCAAGATCGAGTTGGTGGTCGACGACGCGACCCTGGCCGCCCGCCGCGCCACCCGCGATGCGGAAGGCTGGAAGCCCGCCAAGCCGCGCAAGCGCAAGATCACCACGGCCCTGCGCGCCTATGCGGCGATGACCACCAGCGCGGCAAAGGGCGCCGTCCGGGTGATCCCGGAGTAAGTGGCGGGGCGCCGGTCACCTGGCGCCCTCCAATTCGCCGATCAGCGCCTCCATCTTGGCGATCTCGCGGCGCTGCGTCTCGATGATGCCATCGGCCAGCGCGCGGACACTGGGATCGGTGATCTTTACCCGGGTGCTGGTCAGGATGGCGATGGAGTGATGCGGGATCATCGCCTTCATCCAGGACACTTGGTCCACCGTCGCCTGACTGCGCACCATCGCGACGCCCAGGCCAAGGACGACGGCCGCCCCGGCCAGGAACGCGACAGTGGCGCGGCGGTTCGTGAACATCCCCCACATCGCGACCAGCATCACGATGGCCATCCCGCCCCCCATATACAGGGCCCATCCAGGCGCGGGTCTGACTGAACCGGACATGCGACAGATTCCAGGTGTTCAGATACATCATCGCGAACATCGCAACGGTCGAGGCGGCGATGGTCGCCAGGAAGCGGGCATGGGTCATGGCATGGCCTTTCACAAGAAGTGCCTGCCCCCAACAGGGGACCCACGCCGATGTTCCCTCAGCCCAAGGGACCGGGGCGGCGTTCCTCGGACAGCATCACGTTCGCCTCGACCTGGCCCACGCCGGGCAGGGTCATGATGCGTCGGCGCAGGATGCGTTCGAAATCGCTGATGTCGCGGGCGGTGATTCGCAGCCGGTAGTCGAACTGGCCCAGGACGTGCTGGACCAGCTGCACCTCGGGGATGGCGGTGACGGCGCGTTCGAAATCCTCAAGCCCGGTGCGGCCCTTGGCGGCCAGCTTGATCCCCAGGAACACGGTCACGCCAAAGCCGAGCGCGGCCGGGTCCAGCACCACGCGCCGGCCGGCGATCACGCCCTGATCCGTCAGCCGCCGGATGCGCCGCCATGCGGCAGGCTGGCCGATGCCGACCGCGCGCCCGATATCGGCGGCGCTGGTGGTCGCGTCGCGTGCCAGCGCCCGCAGGATGGCCAGATCGGTCGCGTCCAGGTCGGTCACAGGGCCAGATCCTCACTGTCTTTGATGGTCGCGACCAGCATCAGCGCGTCCAGTTCGGCGATATGCGGCAGGGTCAGGATGCGGTCGCGATAGACCTGCTGCCAATGCGCCATGTCGCGGGCGATGACCGAGGCGCGCCAGTCGACGCTACCCAGGAAGGACTGGATCTCGATCACCTCAGGGACCTGGCGCAGGGCGGCGACGAACTCGTCGAAGGCGCGCGGGTTGGTCTTGTCCAGCGTGAAGCGCAGGCTGACCTCGACCGCCCAGCCCATCGCGCGCCAGTCGATGCGGGCCTGCACGCCGCGCAGGACGCCGGCCTCGCGCATACGCTCCATCCGTCGCCACAGGCTGGCCGCGGTGACGCCGGCGCGTTCTGCCAGCGTCGCATTGGCGGCGGCGGGATCGGCCAGAAGCTGGCGCAGAATGCGGCGATCGGTGGGGTCGGGCATGAAAGTCATGGTAATGGCATTATCATGGCATGATCTTTTCGCAAGGTGCCTGAATCACTGATCGAATGCGGAGGTTCGATCCCGGTCCACGGGCTAGAACGGTGTCAGCAAATCGAAAGGACTTCCCCATGCGCGTTTACTATGACCGCGATTGCGACGTGAACCTGATCAAGGACGCCAAGGTCGCGATCCTGGGCTATGGCAGCCAGGGCCATGCCCACGCCCTGAACCTGCGTGACAGCGGTGCCAAGAACGTCGTGGTGGCCCTGCGCGAGGGCAGCCCGTCTGCCAAGAAGGCCGAGGGCGAGGGCCTGAAGGTCATGGGCATCGCCGAGGCCGCCGCCTGGTGCGACGTCATCATGTTCACCATGCCCGACGAACTGCAGGCCGAGACCTACAAGAAGTACGTCCATGACAACCTGCGCGAAGGCGCGGCGATCGCCTTTGCCCACGGCCTGAACGTGCATTTCGGCCTGATCGAGCCCAAGCCCGGCGTCGATGTCATCATGATGGCGCCCAAGGGCCCCGGCCACACGGTGCGCGGCGAATACACCAAGGGCGGCGGCGTGCCCTGCCTGGTCGCGGTGCATCAGAACGCGTCGGGCAAGGCAATGGATATCGGCCTGTCCTACTGCTCGGCCATCGGCGGCGGCCGGTCGGGCATCATCGAGACCAACTTCCGCGAGGAATGCGAGACGGACCTGTTCGGCGAACAGGCGGTCCTGTGCGGCGGCCTGGTCGAACTGATCCGCATGGGCTTCGAGACGCTGGTCGAGGGCGGCTACGAGCCCGAAATGGCCTATTTCGAGTGCCTGCACGAGGTCAAGCTGATCGTCGACCTGATCTATGAGGGCGGCATCGCGAACATGAACTACTCGATCTCGAACACGGCCGAATACGGCGAATATGTGTCCGGCCCGCGCATCCTGCCCTATGACGAGACGAAAGCCCGCATGAAGGCCGTCCTGCGCGACATCCAGACCGGCAAGTTCGTGCGCGATTTCATGCAGGAGAACGCCGTCGGCCAGCCGTCGTTCAAGGCGACGCGCCGCATCAACGACGAGCACCAGATCGAACAGGTCGGTGCCAAGCTGCGCGAGATGATGCCCTGGATCTCCAAGGGCAAGATGGTCGACCGCGCGCGCAACTGATCTGGCGAAGCCGGGGGTTTCACACCCCCGGGCCCCCGTGGGGTATTTGGGCAAAGAAGATGTCATTCTCCTTTGTCCAAATACCTTGGGGGGAGTCCGCAGGACGGGGGGCAACGCCCCCTTCCTCATGCCTGCAGCTTGTCCTGCGTCTTCGTCTGGAAATCCGACGCGTCATGGCGTTCATGCAGCTGTTTTGCGGGATCGCCGGACACGTTGTTCACCATGATGCCACGCTGAACCGCCGGGCGCGCCGCGATCTCGGCCTGCCAGCGATGCAGGTAGCGATAGCTTTCGGCATCCAGGAAGGTCGCCGCATCGCCGTAGGCGCCCCCCGTGATCAGTCGCCCGTACCACGGCCAGATCGCCATGTCGGCGATGGTATAGTCGTCGCCCGCGATGAAGCGGCTGTCGGCCAGGCGCTTGTCCAGCAGGTCCAGCTGACGTTTCACCTCCATCGTGAACCGGTCGATCGCGTATTCGATCTTGGTGGGTGCATAGGCGTAGAAATGCCCGAAGCCGCCGCCCAGATAGGGGCCCGCGCCCATCTGCCAGAACAGCCAGTTCAATGTCTCGGTTCGTGCGGCGGAATCCGTGGGCAGGAAGGCCCCGTATTTCTCGGCCAGGTACAGCAGGATGGATCCTGATTCGAAGACCCTCTGCGGGGGGCTGACCGAATGGTCCATCAGTGCGGGGATCTTGCTGTTCGGGTTCGCCGCGACGAAGCCGCTTCCGAACTGATCGCCGTCACCGATCTTGATCAGCCACGCGTCATATTCGGCGTCATGGCCGGCCTCCAGCAGCTCCTCCAGCAGAATCGTGACCTTCTGTCCGTTGGGCGTTGCCAGCGAATAAAGCTGCAGCGGATGCTGGCCCACGGGCAGGTCGCGGTCATATTGGGCCCCGGCGGTGGGCTTGTTGATGCTGGCAAACTGGCCGCCATTCTCCTTGCCCGGGGTCCAGACCTTGGGCGGGGTATAGTCGTCGCTCATCGGGATGTCCTGTGATTGCGTCGGATCAGAGATGTGGGCGGGCTTGCGCAACATCAACCGGGGGCTTGCGATGTTCTTATTACGTTCTATAATTGCAGGATGCTTCCGCCCCGTGATCCCGACCAGCGCCTCAAGGCCCGTGGGGCCGACACCCGCCCCGCGGGGCGGTATGAACAGCAGGTCAGGACCCGCGAATCCGACGACTGGGACATCGCCGAGGATCAATCCCTGCTGCGGACCGAGGTGACGGTCGAGCGCCCGCGCCGCATCATCACCCGCAATACCTCTCCGGACATCAGCTTCGACCGGTCGATCAATCCCTATCGGGGGTGCGAACATGGCTGCATCTACTGCTATGCGCGGCCGACGCATGCCTGGCTGGGCCTGTCGCCGGGCCTGGATTTTGAAACGCGGATCACCGCAAAGTCCGATGCGGCCGACCTGCTGGCGCGCGAACTGGCGCGGCCCAGCTATCGCCCCGCGCCGATCGCCCTGGGCACGAACACCGATCCCTATCAGCCGGTCGAAAAGCGGCTTGCGATCATGCCCGGCATCCTGCGGGTGCTACGCGATTGGAACCACCCGGTGACATTGGTGACGCGGGGCCAGACCGTCCTGCGCGATCTGGACCTATGGGCGGAACTGGCGGCACGCGATCAGGCCTCGGTGGGTGTCAGCATCACCACGCTAGATGCGGATCTGGCCCGCACGCTGGAACCGCGCGCGCCGGCACCCGCGACCCGTCTGCGGATGATCCGCGATCTGTCGCGCGCAGGCGTGCCCGTCCGCGTGATGGTCGCCCCGGTCATCCCCGTCCTGACCGAGCCCGAGATCGAGGCGATCCTGACCGCCGCGCGCGAGGCCGGGGCAACCACCGCCACGATGATCCCCCTGCGCCTGCCGCATGAGGTGGCGCCGCTGTTTCGCGACTGG
The DNA here is from genome assembly GCF_006239215.1 of Paracoccus haeundaensis. NCBI lineage: Bacteria > Pseudomonadati > Pseudomonadota > Alphaproteobacteria > Rhodobacterales > Paracoccaceae > Paracoccus > Paracoccus haeundaensis. The sequence continues at coordinate 68,956 of NZ_VDDC01000014.1, read as the reverse complement.
CTGGAACGGCACCGGCCGGGGATGGCCGCGCATGTGATGAACCGCGTGCAGGACATGCGCGGCGGGCGCGACAACGACCCGCGTTTCGGCCACCGGTTTCGCGGAGAGGGCCTGCACGCGCAACTGGCCCAGCAGCGGTTCCGGCTGGCGCGAACCAGGTTGGGGTACCGCACGGGCGGGCCGGCGCTGGACTGTTCGCGGTTCGGGCCGCCGCCCAAGGCCGGGGACCAGCTGTCGCTGTTCTAGTGGCGGCGGTCGTCCTCGCCGCAGCTGCTGAAGGCGCCCAGCTGTGCGGTGATCCGGTCCAGCGCGGGGCGGGGGCCGCGGGGGCGGGTCTCCAGCGCCTCGTGCATCGCGCGCAGATGCGCGGACATGGTCCCGCAGCAGCCGCCGATGATCCGCACGCCCAGGTCGCGCGCAAGGCAGGCGTAATCGGCCATCAGCTCGGGCGTGCCGTCGTAATGGATATGGCCGTCCTGCAGATGCGGCACGCCCGCATTGCCCTTGGCGATGGTCGGGCGTTCATTGCCCGATGCGGCAAGACCGGTGACCGACCGCAGCAGGTCGGACGCGCCGACGCCGCAATTGGCGCCATAGGCCACGGGCGGATTGGGCAAACGTTCCACCGCGGCGGCCAGCTGTCCGGGCGTCACGCCCATGATCGTGCGGCCCGCGGTGTCAAAGCTGAGGCTGCCGCACCAGGCCATGCCGGCCAGGCGCGCGGCCTCGGCCGCGGCGCGCAGCTCCTCCAGCGAGGAGAGGGTCTCGACCCACAGGATGTCGGCGCCGCCGTCGCGCAGCGCCTCGGCCTGTTCGTGGAACATCTGGACGGCACGCGCATGGGTCAGGCTGCCCATCGGGGCCATGAATTCGCCGCTGGGGCCCATGCTGCCCGCGACGATGACGGTGCGGCCCGCGCGGTCGGCCTGATCGCGGGCGATCTCGGCGGCGCGGCGGTTCAGTTCGGTGACGCGGGCGGCTGCGCCGTGGCGCGCCAGGCGGCTGGCATTCGCGCCAAAGCTGTTGGTCAGGAACAGATCGGACCCGGCCTCGATCGCGCTGCGGTGCAGGGCGGCGATGCGGTTGGGATGGGTGGCGTTCCAGATCTCGGCCGGGGTGTCGGCGTCCAGGCCCATGTTGAACAGGGCGGTCCCCGTTGCGCCGTCGGCCAGCACATGCGGGCGGGTCTGCAGCATCAGGGACAGCGCGTCGGTCATCAGCACTTCCTTGGCCACGGCCAAGGGGGCCGGGGCGATGTCGGGTCCAGTCATCAGGTCCATGTCGGGATGTGTCACAGCAAGGAGAATTTTGACAGGAACGAATGAAAAACCGCGCCGGTTTCCCGGCGCGGCAAAAAAGTCTGCGCTTGATCCGGTGGGATCAGTTGCGGTCGCGGTCGTCGCCTTCGCCGTCATCGGCACCGCCGATGTCGTCGAACAGTTCGGCGATCTCGAACTCGGCCTCGGCGTCGGCTTCGGCGGCCATGTCCTGGATGGACTTGCCCTGCGCCTGCAGCTCTGCCTCTTCGGCCGAGCGGGCGACGTTCATGGTGATCGTCGCCTCGACTTCCGGGTGCAGCACGACGGTGACGTCATGCAGGCCCAGGTCCTTGATCGGCTCGCGCAGGACGACCGACTTGCGGTCGACGGTGAAGCCGGCCTCGGTCGCGGCCTCGGCCGCGTCACGCGTGGTGACCGAGCCGTACAGCGCGCCCGAATCGGATGCGGAACGGATGACCACGAAGGTCTGGCCGTCCAGCTTGTCCGCGATCTTCTGGGCTTCGGCCTTCGACTCCGCGTTGCGGGTCTCCAGCTGCGCCTTCTGACCTTCGAACGCCTTGATGTTGGCTTCCGACGCGCGCATCGCCTTGCCCTGGGGCAGGAGATAGTTGCGTGCGAAGCCTTGCTTGACGTTCACGACTTCGCCCATCTGGCCCAGCTTGGCCACACGTTCCAGCAGGATGACTTGCATCGTTCAGGTCTCCTTACTTGACGACATAGGGCAGCAGGGCCAGGAAACGCGCGCGCTTGATGGCACGGGCCAGCTCGCGCTGTTTCTTGGCCGAGACGGCGGTGATGCGCGAGGGCACGATCTTGCCGCGTTCGCTGATGTAGCGCTGCAGCAGGCGGGTGTCCTTGTAGTCGATCGCAGGTGCGTTATCGCCCGAGAACGGGCAGACCTTGCGACGACGGAAGAAGGGTTTGTTGGCCATTCGTCAGATCCTCTCAGTTCCGCTCGCGGCGTTCGCCGCGGTCGCCGCCACGATCACCACGGTCGCCGCGATCGCGGTCGCCACGGTCGCCCCGGGGACGGTCGCCACGGTCACCGCGCTCGCCACGCTCTTCGCGCTTCTGCATCTGGACCGAGGGGCCTTCCTGATGCTCGTCCACGCGGATGGTCATCACGCGCATCACGTCATCATGCAGGCGGGCCAGGCGTTCCATTTCCAGCACGGCGCCCGAGGGGGCGTCGGTGCGCAGGAAGGCATAGTGGCCCTTGCGGTTCTTGTTGATCTTGTAGGCCAGGGTGCGCACACCCCAGTATTCGTGCTCGACGACCTTGCCGCCATTGTCGGCGAGAACGGTCGAGAAGTGTTCGATCAGCCCTTCGGCCTGCGTGTTCGACAGGTCCTGGCGGGCGATCAGCACATGCTCGTACAGAGGCATGGCGATCCTTTCGGTTTGAATGCGCATTTCATCGACGGGCCGTCCCTTCCGCACCCGTCACGAGAGGCTGCGCCGTTACAGTCAAGCTCAGGCGGAAGGATGGCGTGTCATAGCAGCGAACCGCGCGGATGCAAGGGTTTTCGCCCCCGGCCGCGTCCGGCGCCCCTTGCGCCCGTCCATGCGCGCGGCCAATCTGGCCGCCGGCACGACAGGGGGAGCGGCGATGGCGCTGGAAGATGCGAAGACCCAGGTGGATCAGGCCTTCACGCGCGAGAGCCTGCGCGGGCTGTCCTTCGAGAACGCCTTTGGCGGGGCCACCAGCTTTCTGCGCCGCCGCTATACCAAGGACCTGGGCGGCGTCGATGTCGCGGTGACGGGCATCCCCTTCGACCAGGCGGTGACCCACCGGCCCGGCACACGCTTTGGACCGCGCGCGATCCGCGAGGTGTCCAGCCTGCAGGCCTTCGATCCGCCCTATGGCTGGGGCTATGATCCGATGGCGGTGCTGGACGTGGTCGATTACGGCGACATGGCGTTCGATTACGCAAATGTCCGCGAGGTGCCGGCCCGGATCGAGGCGCATGTCGGCGCGATCCTGGATGCGGGTGCGGCGCCGATCACCCTGGGGGGCGATCATTTCATCACGCTGCCGATCCTGCGCGCGGTCGCGGCGCGGCGGGGGCCCGTGGCACTGATCCAGTTCGATGCGCATTCCGACACATGGGTCGACGACGACCCGGACCGGATCGACCACGGCACGTTCCTGTACAAGGCGATCAAGGCGGGGATCGTGGACCCGGCGGCCAGCGTGTCGATCGGCATCCGCACCGACAATCCCGACACGCTGGGCGTGACCATCCTGGATGCGCCGTCGGTGCATCGGGACGGGATCGAGGCGACGCTGTCGCGGGTGCGGGCGGTGGTCGGCGACCGGCCCTGCTATGTGACCTTCGACATCGACGCACTGGACCCGGCCTTTGCGCCGGGCACCGGCACCCCGGTCTGGGGCGGGCTGGCCAGCTGGCAGGCGGCGGCGCTGCTGCGCGGGCTGGCGGGGATCGACCTGATCGGCGGCGACGTGGTCGAGGTCTCTCCGCCCTATGACACGACCGGGGCCACGGCGATCGCGGGCGCGCATGTCGCGCTGGAGCTGATCGCGCTGTTCGGCTGGTCGCGGCGATGAGTTGCGTCCCGCGCCGCGCCGGGGGGCTGCGCGCCCCCCGGACCCCCCCGGCGTCGTGCCGGGATGCAAGGGCGCTTGTACGGTCCGGGGCCGGGGGGTAAGCCGCATCCATGTTGCCCCAGGACCGCCTTGACCAGATCGCCGCCCGCTTCGAGTTTCTCGAGGCGCAGCTGAATGCCGGCCCCGCCGCCGACCAGATCGCCAGGATCAGCCGTGAATATGCCGAGCTGAAGCCCGTCGTGGCCCAGATCGACCGCTGGCGCGCTGCCCAGGACGGGCTGGTCGAGGCCCGCGCCCTGCTGGCCGATCCCGAGATGCGCGACCTGGCCGAGGACGAGCTGCGCCGCCTGGGCGCATTGCTGCCCGCGCTGGAGCAGGACCTGCGGCTGGCGCTGCTGCCGCGCGATGCCGCGGACGCGCGCCCCGCGATCCTGGAGATCCGCCCCGGAACCGGGGGCGACGAGGCCGCGCTGTTCGCGGGCGACCTGCTGGAGATGTACCGCCGCCACGCCGAGGCCCAGGGCTGGCAGTTCCAGACGCTGGAGCTGACCCGGACCGAGCTGGGCGGCATCAAGGAGGCCATCGCCCGGATCGAGGGCGAGGGCGTCTTTGCCCGCCTGAAATACGAATCCGGCGTGCACCGGGTGCAGCGGATCCCCTCGACCGAATCGGGTGGACGGATCCATACCAGCGCGGCCACCGTGGCCGTCCTGCCCGAGGCCGCCGAGGACGTCGAGATCGAGATTCCTGCGACCGACATCCGCATCGACACGATGCGCGCGTCCGGCGCGGGCGGCCAGCATGTCAACACGACCGATTCGGCCGTGCGCATCACCCACCTGCCCACCGGCATCGTCGTCACCAGCAGCGAGAAGTCGCAGCACCAGAACCGCGCCAACGCGATGGCCGTGCTGCGCGCCCGTCTCTATGACATGCAGCGCGCCGCCGCCGATGCCGAACGATCCGCCGATCGGCGCGCGCAGGTCGGCAGCGGCGACCGCAGCGAGCGCATCCGCACCTATAACTTTCCGCAGGGCCGCATGACCGACCACCGCATCAACCTGACGCTTTATGCCCTAGACCGGGTCATGGCCGGCGACCTGACCGAGATCATCGACGCGCTGACCGCCCATGACCAGGCCGCCCGCCTGGCCGAGGCGCAGTGAGGCTGTCGGACGCCCAGGCCCAGGGCACGGCGCTGCTGCGCGCGGCGGGCATCGCGGGCGCGTCGCGTGACGCTGACCGCATCCTGGCCGCGGTGCTGGAGATCGAGCCGGGCCAGCTGCGCATCACCGACGACCGCGCGCTGACCGACGATCAGGCGACGCAGTTCAACCGCGGCATCGCGGCCCGCGCCCTGCGCCAGCCCGTGGCCCAGATCACCGGTTTCCGCGATTTCTGGGCGCATCGCTTCAAGGTCACGCGCGACACGCTGGACCCGCGCCCCGAGACCGAGGCGCTGGTCGAGGCGGCACTGGCGCGGCCTTGGCGGCGGGTGCTGGACCTGGGGACGGGGACGGGGGCGATCCTGATCTCGCTTCTGGCGGCACGTCCGGGGACGACGGGCCTGGGCACCGACATATCCGAGGCCGCGCTGCAGGTTGCGCGTCACAATGCCCGGCGGATCGGCGTCGACGCGCGGTTCCGCCAGGCCGACTGGCTGGACGGGGTCGAGGGGCCGTTCGACCTGGTCGTGTCGAACCCGCCCTATATCGCTGCGATCGAGATGGCGCTGCTGGACCCCGACGTGCGCGACTGGGAACCCCGCCATGCGCTGACCGACGAAGGCGACGGGCTGGGCGCCTATCGCACCATCGCGGCGGGCGTGCGCGGCCTGCTGTCGCCCAAGGGCGCCGCCCTGGTCGAGATCGGACCGACCCAGGGCGCGGCGGTCGCGGCGCTGTTCCGGGCGGAGGGCGCGCAGGTGCGCGTGCTGCCCGATCTGGATGGACGCGACCGGGTGGTGCTGGCGGATTTCGCGCCCGCTGCGGCGGTTTGACGCCCATTTCGGCGTGATTTTCGCAGTTTTCCCTTGTCTGGCCCGTCATTGCATGGTTAGTCGGCAGCGTGCGACAGGCCCTAGCCGTCGCATGGGTCAGCCTGACAACTGCCGATACCGAAGGGGTGCATCTGGTGCGCCGCGGTTGGGCAAGGCAGGGCTGAACGGAGTGGTCACAGCCCCCGTATCCGTCCGACACCGCCGTCCAGTTCACGCTGGCATCCCGACGCCCGGAAACATTACAGACAAGACTGATGAGATCATCAAAATCCCGCTCGCGTAGCAAATCGAACCGCCAGCGCACGCTGGGGAACATCACCAATCGCGTCTTTGACAGCTCGGGGCCCGAGGGCAAGGTGCGTGGCACCCCCCAGCAGATCATCGAGAAATACCTGACGCTGGCGCGCGACGCGCAGCTGTCCCATGACCGCGTCGCGGAGCAGAGCTTTCTGCAGCACGCCGAGCATTACACCCGCATGCTGGGCGAGGCGAACCGCGAGATGGCCGAACGCCAGGGCCGCCCCGACGATGACGGCTATCAGAGCAACATCGGCAGCCATGGTTATCACCAGGGTGGCCAGAACGGCGGTCAGAACAACGGTGGCCAGAACAACGGTGGCCAGAACAGCGGCGATCGGAACAATGGTGGCCAGAACGGCAACCAGGGCCAGCAGGGCGAGGGCAACCAGCGCCGCGACCATCAGCAGCGCGACGGCGGACAGCAGCGGGACCAGCAGCGCGATGGCGGACACCAGCCCCGCGACGGCCAGCGCGATCACCAGGCCCGCGATGGTCAGCCCCGTGAGAACCAGGGTCGCGACAGCCAACCCCGCGACAATCAGAATCGTGACAATCAGGCCCGTGACAATCAGGGTCGTGACAGCCAGCGCGACAACCAGCCGCGTGAGCAGCGCCCGCGGTCCGAGCCGCGCCAGGACGCGCGCGTCGAGCCGCGTCAGGACCCGCGTCCCGACCTGTCCGAGGAGAACGCGCCGCAGTTCCTGCAGCAGCCCAGCCTGCCCGAGGTGATGCCTGCCACTGAGGACGACGGCGGCGCCGCCGTCCGCACGCCCGAGGCGGAAGCCCCGGCCAAGCCCGCACGGACCCGCGTCTCTCGTCCCCGCGCGCCGCGTGCCGTGTCCGAGGACGGGACGCCCGCGCCGACCCGCAGCCGCCGCAAGCCCGTGGCCGAGGCGGAGCGTCCGGCCCCTGTCCGCCCCGAGGGCGATCAGGACTGATCCGGGCGGATCATCGGAGGAATGGGAGAGGGCGCGCCAGATCGGCGCGCCCTATGTCGTAAAGATCCCATGAAGGGCGCCATTTTGGGCGTCCGCCGTCGTTGCGGGGTCGATGGCGCGGGATCAGCCCTGCCGGGCCGCCTGAAGCGCGCGAGCCAGGGCGCAGAAGCGTTCCAGCTCGATTTCCTCGGCGCGGGCGGTGGGGGGGATGCCGACGCTGTCCAGCAGCGCCTCGATCTCGGGGTGCAGGCCTTTCAGGCTGGCGCGCAGCATCTTGCGGCGCTGGTTGAAGCCGGCCCCTGTTATCTGTGACAGGATCGCCGCATCGGCGGGGAAGCGCGGCTGGGGCAGGGCGGTCAGGTGGACGACCGCGGAATGGACCTTGGGCGCGGGCACGAAGGCCTCGGGCGGCAGGGACATCACGATCTGCGCGTCCGCCCGCCACTGCGCCAGCAGCGCCAGCCGGCCATAGGCCTTGGAGCCGGGGCGGGCCACGATGCGTTCGGCCACCTCGCGCTGGAACATCAGCGTCAGCGATTGCCAGAAGGGTGGCCAGTCCCGGGGCGTCAGCCAGCGGATCAGCAGCTCGGTTCCCACGTTGTAGGGCAGGTTCGCGGCCACGCGGATCGGCGGCGTCAGGTACGCCAGCGGGTCGATCTGCAGCGCGTCGCCGGTGATGACCGTCAGGCGGCCGGGATAGGCCTCCGCGATCTGCTCCAGCGCAGGCAGGGCGCGGGGGTCCTTTTCGATGGCCAGCACGTGTCGCGCGCCGCAGGCCAGCAGGCCGCGGGTCAGACCGCCGGGGCCGGGACCGACCTCGAGGACGTCGCATCCGGTCAGGTCGCCCGCCTGCCGCGCGATCTTGTGCGTCAGGTTCAGGTCCAGGAGGAAGTTCTGGCCCAGCTGCTTTTTCGCGCGCAGGTCATGGGTCGCGATCACCTCGCGCAGGGGGGGCAGGTTGTCGATCATCGCGAGGTCCTGGGGGCGGGGGCGCGCCAATGGGTATTTGGGCAAAGGAGAAACCTCATGCCCGGCTGTCCGCCATGGAGCGCGCCAGACGCAGCGCGGCGATGGTCGAGGACGGATCGGCCAGCCCCTTGCCCGCGATGTCGAAGGCGGTGCCGTGATCGGGCGAGGTGCGGATGAAGGGCAGGCCGAGCGTCACGTTCACCCCGCCGTCGAAATCCAGCGTCTTGATGGGGATCAGGCCCTGGTCGTGATAGCAGGCGACGGCCGCGTCATAGCGCGCCCGCGCGGGGGCATGGAACAGCGTGTCCGCCGGATGGGGGCCGGTGACGTGCAGGCCCTGATCGCGCAGACGGGCGATCAGGGGGGCGATCATGTCGCGGTCCTGGGTGCCCATCATACCGCCCTCGCCCGCATGGGGGTTCAGCCCCGCAACCGCGATGCGCGGGGTGGTCAGGCCGAAATCGCGGATCATCGCGGCATGGGTCAGGCGGATCGCCTGTTCCAGTGCCTGTTCGGTCAGGGCCGTGGGCACGTCGGCTAGGGGGATGTGGATCGTCGCGGGCACCACCCGGCAGGGTGGCGTCACCGTGGTCGAGGCCAGCATCATCGCCACCGGCACGTCGCCCGCCAGATGCGCCAGGAATTCGGTATGGCCCGGGAAGGCGAAGCCCGCGCCGCGGATCAGGGCCTCCTTGCTGATGGGGGCGGTGCAGATCGCGGCGACGCGACCCGCCATCGCCAGATCGACCGCGCGGGCGATGACCGCAACGACATCGGCCGCATGGGCGGGGTCGGGGCGGCCGGGCGTGGCGGGGCCTGCGAAGTCATGGCGCAGCACCGGCAGGTGGCCGGGCGGGACGGCATCGTCGGGGTCCGCGACCGGGGTCCAGGCGGCGGTCGGAGGCAGATGGCGCGGATCGCCCATCCAGACCAGGTCCACGCCCGCGGCCAGCGCCAGCGGCGCCAGTTCGGGGCCGATTCCCGCGGGTTCGCCGCAGGTCAGCAGGATGCGCGCCATCAGGGCCGCCGGATGATCGCGTCGGCCCGCAGATCGGCCAGCAGCCCCTCGGCGGCGGTGTTGATCTTGGCGTTGAACAGCCGGTCGCGGACGGCCTCGCGCGAGGGGATGCCCTGGACTTCGGGCTGGGGGATCGCGGCCTCGACCCCGTCATCGGGCAGGGCGGTGGTGGCCACCTGGGCCTGGGCGGCCAGCGCGGGCTGGCGCGAGCACAGCATCACCAGATCGGCCCCCGCGCCCGACGGGACCACCCCGGCCTCGTTGGCGTCCAATGAGGCCAGGCGCGCGCCGATCATCTGCGGGATCGCGCCTTGGGACACGGTCTGGCGCTGGATCTGGGCGGCGGCCTCGGGGCCCGCTTGGACGTAAAGGTCGTCGCAGCTGGTGGCCCGCGCGGCCAGGCTGGCCGCATCGGTGACCGAGGCCAGCCGCAGGGTCATGTAGTCCAGCACCTGTTCCCGCGCGCCCGGGCGCAGCGTGCCTTGGGCGTCGCGCAGGAAGAACAGAACCACCGCGCCTTCGACCGGCAGGGGCGGCGTGGTCTGGCCGGGCTGCAGGCCGGCGATGATCGGACGCAGGCTGGGCGGCAGGTTGTCCAGCGCCAGCAGTTCCAGCCGCCCGCCCGCCTCGGCCGAGGGGGTGGCCGAATACTGCCGCGCGGCTTCGGCGAACTGGGCCTCGGTCGGGCGCGAGGCGGCGATGCGTTCGGCCAGCTGCAGGGCCTGCGCCTCCTGTCCCGGAGGGGCGGGGATGATCAGTTCCGACAGCAGGACGCGGTCGATGATCGGCGTCTCGATCACGCGCTGCAGTTCCTGGTCGACCTCCGCGTCGGTGACGTTGACGCGGGGCAGCAGGCGGGCGCGCACGACGTCGCGCCAGACGGTGCCGGCCTCGACGAAATCGCGGAACACGCCTTCCTCGATGCCGGCGCGTTCCAACTGGGCGATGAAGCCCGCCGCGTCCAGTCCCGCGCGGCCTGCGAATTCCTCCAGACCGGCCTGCAGCCCCTCGGGGGTGATCTCGACGCCGATCTGGCGGGCGGCCTGGATGCGCAGGCGGTCGTCGACCAGTGCCCGTTCGGCAGCGGCGGCACTAGCGTCGGGGGCGCCGATCACCTGCATGAACCGCATCCGCTGATCGACCTCATAGCGGGTGACAGCGCTGTCGTTCACATAGACGACGGGCGCGAACAGGTTCTGCGCCGCCGCCGGCGCCACCGCGCCTGTGGCGATCATCGCCGCCAGGGCGATACCCGAAAGAAATTGCCGCATGTCTGCCCTCATCTGGTCCTTGGCCCGCAGGTTAGCGCATGCAGTTGCGGCGCGCCACCGTGCCGGGGCCGTCTTCTTGTGCGCCGAACCCGCCAAGGCGGACCGACAGGTCGAAGCTGGTTTCCGCGCGCAGCAGGTCGCTGCTGCTGAAGCGCCGCGACAGGCCGCTTTCCAGCGTGATGCATTCGTTGCGATAGGCCACGCGCAAGGCCGCGCGCTGTGCCCGGTCGGCGGCGAAATCATACCGCGTCTCGGCCTCGCCCCACCAGCCGTCCGCGATCTGCCATCCGACATTGGCGGCCAGTTCGCTGGCGTTGACGACGCGGCCCTCGTCCTCGTCGCGGTCGATCCAGATGTAGCCGGCCGACAGGTTCAGGTCCGGGCGCAGCCAGCCCACCCGCAATTCGTTGCGCGAGATGCGCGCCGAATCGTCGAACAGCGCGCGGTTGGCCACGGCCAGCCCGCCGCCATTGTCGAAGTTCGCGGCCAGCAGCCAATCCGAGCTGCGCCCGCCCAGGGGGCTGTCGGCGGCAAAGTTGTCGGCATCGCGTGCGCGCAGCACGCGCCCGCCGGTCACCCCGATCGACCATCCGGTCGGATCGATCCGCGTCCAGGTGGCGCCGATATTGGCGCGCAGCCCGGTCTCGCGCACGTCCCAGCCCGGAAAGCGGTTGTCCGAGAACAGGTTGCCTTCGTCGAACTCGATCAGGCGGCTGTCCTCGTTCGGGATGTCCTGGTCGCGGCCGCGCGGCGAATAGAGGACCTGGACCACCGGCTCGACGATATGGGTGGCGCCGCCCGTGCCGCCGGCCAGGGGCCAGCGCAGTTCGACCCCGACCTGCGGATCGACGCGGGTCACGACGTCGTCGAACTGGTCGTCCTGCGCGATGCGGTACAGATCCGCGTCCAGCCCGGCCAAGGCGGCTGCGACGATCCCGCCGGGCAGGATCTGGTTGCGCCGCCAGTCCAGGCCCACGGATGCGCGCGCCACGTCGCGACCGACCAGGTCGCTGTCCGACGGGCGGCGATGGGCATGGGCCGACCATTCCAGCAGCGCCTCGCCGCCGATCAGGCGTGGCGTCAGGCGGCGCATCCAGATGGCGTCGGCCACCTGCGCCGGAGAGGTCGCGTTGTCCTCGTCCTCGCGCAGGGTCTCATAGTTGCCGACGCGGCCCCAGAACAGCTTGTCGCGCCGCACGCGTTCGACGCTGACGCCGCTCCACAGGCGGTCGGCATCGGTGACGCCGTAATCCAGCAGATAGGCTCGGTCGCTGGCATGCTGGACCTGCAGCGCCAGGCGATAGTCGCGCGGCAGCAGGAACTGGGCCGCGCCGAACAGATAGCCGCGCGTCTCGCCCGGGCGCAGGTCGTCGCGGCTGATCGCGCCGTTCCACTCCGTGGCCCCGGTGGTGAAGGCCTGGCGATAGCGCAGCTCCAGCGTGCGGGTGCGGCTTTCGCTGACATAGGGGGTGACGGTCAGGTCGGTGCTGTCGCCCAGGGTCTGGAAATAGGGCAGCTTGACCCCGAACCCCAGGCCCGATGTCGTGCGGATCTCGGGGCGCAGAAAGCCCGAGCGGCGTTCCACCGACGGGTCGGGCGCTGTCACGCGGAAGGGCACATAGGCCAGCGGCACGCCGAAGGCGCGCAGCTGCGGGCGGTCGAAGGTGATCAGCCGCGTGTCTGCGTCGTGGATGATGCTGCGGGCGCGGATCTCCCACAGGGGCGTCGGATCGGTCGCGCAGATCTGGCAGCTGGATGCCACGACATTGTCCAGCTGGCTGATCCGTCCGTCCTCGCGCCGCTCCAGCCGGGTCGAGGCCAGCTGCAGTTCGCGGGCCAGCACCAGCCGCGCGCCCAGGACGATGCCGTCCTGCAGTTCGCTGTCCAGCTGGGCGCTGTCGGCGATCAGGATCGCGTCGGTCTCGGGGTCGGCGGCGCCGGGGCGGGACAGGTGGATCGGCCCCTCGATGGTCAGATCGCCGCTGTCACCGTCCACGACGATCCGGTCGGCAACCAGCCGGGCGCCCTGGTGCCAGACCACGACGCCGCCGGACGCGGTCAGGGTCTGGTCGCCCGCGACGTCGATCCGGTCGGCCAGCAGCGTGGCGGCCCCGGACTGGGGATCGCGCGGCCCGCCGCCGGGCAGGGTCACGTCGGCATCGGGTCCCACAACCATTGGGTTCTGGGGCGAGGGGGTGCGGTCGGCCACGGGCGCGCTGCCCAAGGCCACCGATTCGGGCGCCAGGGCCGTCACGCCGCTGTCGGCGGACATGCTGCCCGGCATGCCTGTCAGCGGCTGCACGCCCATGCCGTCATCGGCATCGAACATCGACTGGGCGGCCAGCGGACCGGACAGCGCGATCAGCGCCACCCCCGCCCGCAGCAGGCCCCGGCTTACCATGCGCGCGCTCATCCGTCCTCCCGTCTCAGGATCAGCCCCAGGGCCAGCATCGCGCCGACCAGGGGCGGCGTCCAGGCCGCCATCGCGGGCGGGATCTGCCCGTTATCCCCCAGAACCTGCGCCAGGTTGCGCAGAAAGAACAGCGCGATCCCCGCGCCGAACGCCATCAGCACGGCACCGCCGGTGTTGCGGCCCCGCACATGCTGCATGGTGAAGGCCGCGGCGATCAGCACCATCGCGGCCATCAGGAACGGGCGTGCCAGTTCGGTCTGGAACCAGACCTTGTGCCGGGCGGCGGAAAAGCCCGCACGTTCCAGCCCGGCGATGAACTGCGGCAGCTGCCAGACCGGCACCGATTCGGGACGGCCGAACCCCTCGCGGATGCGCTGGGCGGTCAGGTCCGACGCCAGGGTCATCGCGGCGCTGCGGGTCACGGCCGCCTGCGGATTGGGCTGATCCAGGGGAAAGTCGCTGACATCGCGCAGGTCCCAGGCCCCGGGGGTCAGCCGCGCCTCTCGGGCCTCGATGCGGCGGATCGGACCGGCCTCGGCGCCGAAGACCAGGAAGCTGGCGTCATACAGGGTCACGGCATCGGGGCTGGCGCGGCTGGCGCGGATCACGATCTGGCCGGCCTCCTCCCCGCCCTGCTGGACGGCTTGGCGCAGCCATACGGCGCTGTCGCCCAGGCTGACGGTCTGGCTGCCGGCGCGGTCGATCTCGGCCACGGCGTCGTCGTAAAGCGAGCCGGTGGCGGCGACCAGCGGGTTCAGCAGGCCAACGGTCAGCGCCCCCAGCACGATCGCGGTGGCCACCGGGGCGCGCACCACGCGCAGCGCCGACCGGCCCGATGCGCGGATCGCCACCATTTCCGAGCTGCGGGCCAGGCCCAGGAACAGCGTGATCCCGGCCAGCACCGTCATCAGCGGCAGGATGGAATAGAAGCTGCCGGCTATGTTCAGCCCGGCCAGCCGCGCCGCCCCGCCCAGGCCGATGTCGCGGCCCGAAAAGCGGCGGATGATCTCGATCATGTCGATCAGGAACAGGATCAGCAGGAACACCCCCGCGATCATCAGGAAGGCGCGCAGGAAGCGGCGCGCGACGTAAAGAGCCAGGATCATCGGGCGACCTCGCGTGGTCCGCGCGGCCGGGCGGCCAGCCACAGGAAGGACAGGCACAGCCCCGCGCCCAGGACGGCGGGCAGATACAGGAGCGGCCACAGCGCGGCATCGCGGCCGACCTGGTTCGCGGCCGCGTTGGTCAGGAACTGCACTGCGATCAGCGACAGGGTGGCCCAGCCCACCTGCCGCCACACCCCGAACCGCGAGAACCCGCCGATCAGCAGCGTGGCAAAGCCCAGCATCGCGGCGATCGGCGACAGCAGCGGCTGGGCCAGGCGCTCATGCGCCTCGCGCTGGGCGTCGGCGGCGGTCGCGCCGGTGGCCTCCAGGACGGCCGGGTCGGCCTGCAGCAGCGCCAGCGTGCCGAAATCGCGCAGGTCGCGGCCCCGGCTGCCGCCGCCCGCGAACATCGCCCCCACGTCATAGCTGAATTCGTCGAAACGGGTCACCGACAGGACCGGGCCGTCGGGGCCGGGGCGCAGGTTCTGCGCCATGCCCTCCAGCAGGATCAGCACCGGGCCGGTATCGTTCCGGACCACCAGCGCCTCCTGCGCGGTATAGGTGACCTGATCGGCGCGATCGCGCGAATCCTCGATGAACAGGTCCAGCAGGCGACCGTCGCCTGCCACGTCGCGGATGAACAGCGTGACCCCGCGCGCCGGGTACTGGAAGCTGCCGGGGCGCAGGAACTGCGCGGTCACGTTTTCGGCAATCTCGGCGCTGCGGTCGGCCAGGCGGGCGCGGGCCATGGGCACCAGCCCGTGAACCAGCACCGCCACCATCACGCCGACGAAGATGCCGAAGATCAGCACCGGCCGCGCGAGCCGCCACGGCCCCAGGCCCGCCGACTGCATCGCGACCAGTTCGGATTCGCCGGCCAGGCGGTTGGTGCCATAGGCGGTCGCCGCGAATGCCGCCACCGGCAGCACGACCGAGATGACCAGCGGCAGCGTCAGCGCCGTGAACTCCAGCACCACCAGGGCGGTCTGGCCGTCGTTCAGCAGATCGTCGAACAGGCTGACCGCCCGGTTGATCCAGTAGACGGAGACCAGCACCAGGGCAAAGAACCCGAACAGCGTCAGCAGCTGTCCCAGGATGTATCGGTCGATGCGCGGCATGGATGGTCCTTGGCGTGACGTTCCGTCCTGCTTAGCGGCAAGGGCGGCTCTGGAAAAGGGCCGGGCGGGGGTCTAGGGTCGGCGCAACCAGACGTGAGGACCGTTTTGCAATGACCCAACCTGTCGAAATCAACTTCACCGAGGTCGCGCTGGACAAGCTGGCCGATCACAAGGGCCGCGTGGCCCTGATCATGACCGACGCGTCCAAGCTGCCGGGCAAGCTGCCCCGCGTGATCCGCGATGCGGCGACCCGGGCCCTGGCCTCCAAGGCGGGGCGTGCGCTCAAGTCCGGGCAGGCGCTGGAGCTGGCCTTTCCCGCGGGCATGGCCGCCGACGCGCTGATTCTGGTCATGCTGCCCAATTCCGCCACCCAGGCCGAGGCACGCCGCGCGGGGGCCGCCCTGGGCGCCAAGCTGGGCACCGGGCACACGCTGGTTCTGGCGGGCAGCCACAAGCAGGCCGGACAGATCGCCTTCGGGCTGGCGCTGCGCGGCTATGATTTCTCGGTCTACAAGACCAAGCCCGCGACGCCGGACGCCGCCCCGGCCCAGGCCGAGGGGCTGATCCCCGAACAGCAGGCCGGACAGGACGACGCCGTCCTGGGCGATGCGCAGGCGACCGAGGCCCCCGACAGCGCCGATGCACCCATCGGCGACAAGGCCCGCGTCACCGTGATGGTCAAGGACCCCGAGGCATTGGCGAAATCCGCCCAGGACGCCGCCGCGGTGGCCGAGGGCGTGTTCTTCACCCGCGACCTGGTCAACGAACCCGCCAACGTCCTGACCACCACCGACTTCGCCGACCGCCTGCTGGCCATGCAGGAGATCGGCCTGGAGGTCGAGGTCCTGGACGAGGACCAGCTGGCCAAGCTGGGCATGCGCGCCCTGCTGGCCGTGGGCCAGGGCAGCGAATCGCCCTCCAAGGTCGTGGTGATGCGCTGGAACGGCGGCGGCGACGAGGCGCCGCTGGCGCTGGTCGGCAAGGGCGTCGTCTTCGACACCGGCGGTATCTCGATCAAGCCGGGCGCCGGCATGGAGGAGATGACCATGGACATGGGCGGCGCGGGCGTCGTCGCGGGCACCATGCGCGCCCTGGCGCTGCGCCGCGCCAAGGCCAATGTCGTGGGCCTGGTCGGCCTGGTCGAGAACATGCCCGACGGGCGCGCCTATCGTCCCGGCGACATCCTGAAGTCGATGAAGGGCGACACGATCGAGGTCGTGAACACCGACGCCGAGGGCCGCCTGGTCCTGGCCGACGTCCTCTGGTACGCGCAGGAAACCTATCGCCCCCGTGCCATGATCGACCTGGCGACCCTGACCGGCGCGGTCATCATCGCGCTTGGCCATGACAATGCGGGCGTCTTCTCGAACGACGACATGCTGGCGGGCCAGATCCTGTCGGCCGCCAAGTCGGAGGGAGAGGGCGCATGGCGCCTGCCCCTGGGCGCGGCCTATGACGGGCTGATCAACTGCCGCCTGGCGGACATGAAGAACTCGGGCGGGCGCGCGGCGGGCTCGATCACCGCGGCGCAGTTCCTGCAGCGATTCGTCAAGGAGGGCCAGCCCTGGGCGCATATCGACATCGCGGGCGTGGCCCTGCCGCCGGGCGGCACCGACCTGGCGCCCAAGGGCGCGTCGGGCTGGGGCGTGATGACGCTGGACCGCCTGGTGCGCGACGGCTTCGAGGACGCGTGAGCCCCGCGGCGTCTGCGGTGCACACCTCGTGCACCGCCTGCGCACGCCCCGGACGCCCGCGATCGTCGGCGTCCGCAGCGACGCTGCCCCTTGCCGGCGGTTGCGCCGCCATCGCCGGGGTGCTGCGCTAACATGGGCAAGGCGCTGTTCTATCACCTGACCCGGTCCCCGGCCGAGGCGCTGCTGCCGGTCCTGCTGACCAAGGCACTGTCCGCGGGTTGGCGGGTCGAACTGTCGGCCCCCGACCCGGATCGTCTGGACCGTCTGGACCAGCATCTGTGGCAGGGCGACGGCTTCCTGCCGCATGGCCTGTCCGGCGGACCCCATGACGCGCGACAGCCGATCCTGCTGACCCTGCCCGATCAGCCTGCCGCCAACGACCCGTCCTGCCTGATGGCGCTGGACGGTGCCCCGGTTGCGCCCGATCGCGCGCAGGCCGTGCAGCGGACTTGCATCCTGTTTGACGGGGGCGACGCGCAGGCGCTGGAACGCGCCCGCGCACAATGGCGCGAGCTGACCGCCGCGGGCGTCGAGGCGGAATACTGGTCCGAAGAATCGGGCAACTGGGAACGCAAGCGCTAGGGCAGGACGGTCATGTCCGTGTGCCGGCCTTCCGGGGGGTCAGGGGGGCTGGCAGCCCGCCTGCCGCCGTCCGCGACGACGTCCTTCAGGCGCTGGCATGTCCCGCCAGGCGGGCGTGCAGGTCCGACCGCGCCAGATCGGATTTCGGCCCCTGCAGCACCGCGCGCCCGCGTTCCATGACCAAGAACCGGTCGCCCAGATCCCAGGCAAAGTCAAAGAACTGCTCGACCAGCACGATCGCCATGTCGCCCCGGTCGCGCAGACCGGCGATCACCCGCCCGATCTGGGCGATGATGTTGGGCTGGATCCCCTCGGTCGGCTCGTCCAGCAGCAGCACGCGGGGCCGGGTGATCAGCGCGCGGGCAATGGCCAGCTGCTGCTGCTGGCCGCCCGACAGATCGCCGCCCCTCCGATGCGCCATTTCGGCCAGCACCGGAAAGCTGTCGAAGATCGCGTCCGGGATGCGCCTGTCGCCGCGGGGCAGGCAGGCGAACCCGGTCTCCAGGTTCTCGCGCACCGTCAGCATCGGAAAAATCGCGCGGCCCTGCGGGACATAGCCCACGCCCATCCGCGCCATCCGCTGCGCCGACAGCCGGCCCAGGGGCTTGCCGTCCCAGGTGATGTCCCCGCCCGACCGGGGATGCCTGCCGGCCAGCAGATTCATCAGGCTGGTCTTGCCCACGCCGTTGTTGCCCATCACGCAGGTGACCTCTCCGGGGCGCGCCAACAGGTCGATCCCGTGCAGGATCTGGCTGCCGCCGTAATGCAGGGTCAAATTCTTGGCCTCGATCATCTCATCGCCCCAGATAGACGTCGATGACGTCGGGATTGCGGGTCACGTGGTCCAGGCTGCCCTCGGCCAGCACGGACCCCTGGTGCAGCACGGTCACCTTGCAGTTCAGGCGGCGCACGAAATCCATGTCGTGTTCGACCACCACCACGGCACGCGTTTCCGCCAGCCGGCACAGCAGCGTCGTGGTCTGTTCGCGTTCCGCCAGGGTCATGCCGGCCGCGGGTTCGTCGACCAGCAGCAGCCGCGGGTCGGATGCCAGCAGCATCCCGATCTCCAGCCACTGCTTCTGGCCGTGGCTCAGCTCTCCGGCAAGGCGGGATAGCTGGTCGGCCAGCCCGACCTCGGTGGCCAGCTCGCTCACGCGGTCCCGCGACGCGGCCGTGGGCCGCCAGCCCAGCACCGCGAACGGGCTGCGGTCGGCCTTCAGCGCCATCACCAGGTTGTCGGCGACCGACTGGTCCTCGAACACGGTGGGGCGCTGGAACTTGCGACCGATCCCCTCGCGGGCGATCTGCGCCTCGGAGAGCTTCAGCAGCGATTTCGACGTGGCCCCCCACAGCACCTCGCCCATGTCGGGGCGCGTCTTGCCGGTCACGATGTCCATGAACGTCGTCTTGCCCGCGCCGTTCGGCCCGATCACCGCGCGCAGTTCGGCCGCGTTGATGGAAAAGGACAGGTTGTTGATCGCCTTGAACCCGTCGAAGGACTTGCTGATCCCGCTGACCTCCAGAAGCGCGCTCATGCCCGGTCTCCCTTGCGGCCGAACAGGTCGAACACCCCGGCGATGCCCTTGGGCGCGAACAGCGTGACCAGCACGAAGGACAGGCCCAGCAGCACCTGCCACCAGTCGACCCAGTTGACCACGTATCCCGGCAGGTGGATCGACGGCGCCCGCCCGCCGGTGAACCAGCTGGACAGAAGCGACACGACCACCGCGCCGATGACCGCGCCGTAGAGCCGCCCGCGCCCGCCGATCGCCACCCAGACCGCCAGGTAGATCGAGGCGATGGGCATCATCTCGGCCGGGTTGATGATCCCGGCCTGGGGATAGTACAGCGCCCCGGCGATGGCGGTGATCATCGCGGCCAGCGTGAAGACGACCAGCTTGAACCCCTCGACCGGGTATCCCAGGAATCGCACGCGCGTCTCGTCGTCGCGGATGGCGCGGGTGACGCTGCCGAACTTGCCGCTGACCAGCCAGGCGGCCAGGGCATAGAACAGCGCCAGCGCCGCGGCCGAGGCCCACAGGAACCACACCGACAGGGTCGCCTGGCCCACATGGTCCAGCCCCGGCAGGTTCTGCAGGCCCGACAACCCGTTGTTGCCCCGGAACCCGCTGTCGTTCTGGAACAGCCACAGCGCCAGGGCCAGCGTCATCGCCTGGGTCAGGATCGACAGATAGACGCCGTTGACGCGGCTGCGGAAGGCCAGCCAGCCGAAGACCAGCGCCAGAAGCCCCGGCACCGCCACGACCAGCAGCAGCTGCAGCCACAGCGAATGCGCGAAGGACCAGACCAGCGGCAGGTCGGACGACCCGACCACGCCGAAGATCTGGTTGGTGACCGCGTCGCGGACCTCCTGCGGGGTGGGGGGGATGGGCGATTGCGCCAGCTGCGGCGCGACGATGGCTTCGGTGCGCGCATACATCAGCCATTGCCCGATCATGTAGCCGCCAAGCGCGAAGAACGCCATCTGGCCCAGGGACAGGATGCCCAGGTATCCCCAGACCAGGTCCATCGCGACAGCCGCCAGCGCCAGGCACAGCGTCATGCCCAGGATCTTGACCGTCGATGTCGGCAGCGCGCCGGTGCCATAGGCCTGGCTGGTCAGCGTGACGGCCAGCGTCAGCACCGCCAGCACGGCCAGCATCGCCAGGACCGACGGATTCTTCAGAATGAAGGGGGTTCGGGTCATGTCTTACGCCTCGGCCGCGCGACCGCGCTGCGGGATGATCCCGCGCGGCCGGAACTGGATGAAGATGATGATGAACAGGATCATGAAGGTCTGGGCGGCCAGCGTATTGGCGGGGTTCATGAACTCGATCACCTTGGACAGTCCGCCGATCAGGGTGGCCCCCGCCAGCGTGCCCCAGATGTTGCCCACGCCGCCCACGACCACGGTCATGAAGCTTTGGACGATGTATTGCTGGCCGATTTCCGACGTGACCTGCGCGAACAGACCGATCGCCACGCCCGCGATGCCCGCGATGCCGGACCCCAGGCCGAAGGTCATCATGGCGATGCGGTCGGGGTTGATGCCCATGGACGCCGCCATGCCGGGATTCTGGGTGACGGCGCGGACCTCGAGGCCCAACCGGGTGCGCTTCATGATGAACAGGAACAGCCCCAGGAACAGCAGCGCCAGCACGAAGATCGCAACCCGGATCGCGCTGATGCCGATGACGTCGTTCACGGTGATCGACCCCTCCAGCCAGGCGGGGGCGGTCAGGGGGCGGGCCTGGGTGCCGAAGATGTTCTTGGCCAGCTGCTGCAACGCGATGGACACGCCGAAGGTCGCCAAGAGCGTCTCCAGCGGGCGGTTGGCCAGGTGCCGGATCACCAGACGGTAGAGGACCACCCCCGCCAGCGCGGTCACCGCGAAGGCCAGGGGCAGCGCCACCACCAGCGACAGCGTGCGGTCCGCGATGACGGTCTGGACCGTGTAGGCGGTATAGGCGCCCATCATGATGAATTCGCCATGCGCCATGTTGATCACCCGCATGACGCCGAAGGTGACGGCCAGCCCGATGGCCGCCAGGAAATAGATGGATGCCAGCGACAGCGCGTCCAGCCCCAGGTCGATCCCGGTCATCGCGCCAAGGCGGACCTGCGCGCGGATCTGAGCGGCCTTGGCCGCGTCCGTCACGGCCGTGTCGGGTTCGGCATAGACCTCGAAGAAGCGGCTGGCATCCAGGGCGGCCTGGATCTCGGTTTCCGTCGCGGCGGGGGGGACGGCGCCTGCCGCCTCCAGCGCCTGATAGGCACGGTCGCGCGCGGCCTGGTCGGACAGCTGGTCGACGGGGACGCCCGCCACCGCCCCGTCGGTGATGTTGGCCGCCAGCGCCGCGCGCTGATCGGCACCCGACAAGGGCGGCTGCAGCAGGTCCTGCTGGACCAGCTGGGCCAAGGCCGCCTCGCGCGACAGGCCCGCGTCGCCGGGGGTCAGTTCGCGCGCGACATTGGCGCCGGGCGGCGTGTCGGGGGCCACCACCGCGCGGGTCACCAGAAGCGGGTTCAGCGCGGCGCGAAAATCCAGGCCGACGTCGCCCGCCATCTCCTCGATCGCGGCCACCCGGGCGGCGCTGTCGGGGTCGTGCTGGATGGTCAGCAGGCGTTCCAGCCGCGCCTTGCGCGCCGCCAGCACGGGGTCGGGATCGTCCAAGGCCGCGCGCAGCAGCGGCAGCTGGTCGGGTGCCGCACCGCGTTCCAGCGACTGCAGCGCGGCCGCCCGCCGCGCGGGGTCTGGGTCGGTCAGCGCGCCCGCGGCCAGCGCCGCCTCGATCACGCCGCGCACGCCGGAATTGGGGCGCAGCATCCGCGGATCGGCCCCCGCGACCGCATCGCCGGTCACTGCGTCCGTGGCCGTGTCGTCGTCCATGATCAGAACCTGGCCGGTTTCCGTCAGGCCCAGGCTGCGGTCGGCCCAGGCCTGCAGCATCGCCAGCCCCTCGGGGCCGGTCGCCGCGATCTGGTCGACCAGCGGCCCGACCGTCTGGCGCGAGGGACGTTCGATCTGGTCCAGATTCGCGTCGATGACGGCTTGCAGGGCCGGGTTGGCCTGCGCCGACCACGGCAGGATCAGCGCAAGCGCGCAGGCAAGAAGACGATGGCGGATCACGGGGGCTTCCTTCGCACGAAGGGCCGGGCGGCGCGGGGCCGCCCGACCGTCACGTCAGTAGTTCGACTGGACCTGGACGCAGCTGTCCGTTTCCGTGTTGAACATGCCGCAGTCCTTGCCCGGCCAGTCGGCGTCCAGCACCGCCGATTCCGGCAGGAAGTCGGTCCAGGCATCGCCCGGCACGGGGTCGGTCTGGCTGACGATGTCGAACTGGCCATCCTCGCGGATCTCTCCGATCAGGACGGGCTTGGTGATGTGGTGGTTGGGCAGGACGGTGGCCGTGCCGCCGGTCAGGTTCGGCACCTCGATGCCGACGATCGCGTCCAGGACCGGGTCCACGTCGGTGGTGCCCGCAGCCTCGACCGCCGCGACCCAGGCGTTGAAGCCGATGACGGTAGCCTCCATCGGGTCGTTGGTCACGCGGTCCGCATCGCCGGTGAAGGCCTTCCACTCCTCGATGAAGGCGGTGTTCGCGTCCGATTCGGCGGTCTGGAAGTAGTTCCAGGCCGCCAGGTGGCCGACCAGGTTGGCGGTATCCAGGCCCGACAGCTCTTCCTCGCCCACGGAGAAGGCCATGACCGGGATGTCGTCCGCCGACACGCCCGCCGCCGCCAGCTCCTTGTAGAAGCCCACGTTCGCGTCGCCGTTGATGGTGGACACGACGCCGACCTTCTTGCCGCCCGCGCCAAGCGCCACGACATCGGCCACGATCTTGGACCAGTCGGAATGCCCGAAGGGGGTGTAGTTGACGAAGATGTCCTCGGGTGCGGTGCCGTTATCCTTCAGATAGGCGTCCAGGATGTTGTTCGTGGTGCGCGGATAGACATAGTCGGTGCCGAGCAGAGCCCAGCTTTCCACGCCCAGCTCGTCGCGCATGTAGTCGACGGCGGGGATCGCCTGCTGGTTCGGGGCGGCGCCGGTATAGATGACGTTCTTGGACGATTCCTCGCCCTCGTACTGGACGGGATAGAACAGAAGGCCGTTCAGCTCCTCGATCACGGGCAGGACCGACTTGCGGCTGACGCTGGTCCAGCAGCCGAAGATCGCGTCTACGTCGCTGACGGTCAGCAGCTCGCGCGCCTTTTCCGCGAACAGCGGCCAGTCGGATGCCGGATCGACGACCACCGCCTCCAGCGGCCGTCCCAGCACGCCGCCCTTGGCGTTCTGCTGTTCGACCAGCATCAGTACCGTGTCCTTCAGCGTGGTCTCCGAGATCGCCATGGTGCCCGACAGCGAATGCAGCACGCCGATCTTGATCGGCTCGCCCTCCTGGGCATGGGCGGCGTGGGCCAGCGTCAGGGCGCTGGTCAGCATCAGGATCTTGGTCAGCTTGGTCATCGTTACCCTTTTCCCCCCGGCGCGTCGGCCGGTGTCCCTGTTGTCCTTGGGAAGGCGCGCGGCCTTCGCATGTGCAGAAAGAGGGGAAAATCGGGCAGTTGGACAGGATTTCAGCAGTCCCTGCGCGCCCCGCGCAGGCAGTGGCGCGGACTTTGGCAGCGGGCGGGGCAAATGCCCGCCCGCCGGGCAAAGTTACGCCGCGCGCGGCGTCAGGCCGCCCTGTTCGACCAGGAAATCGACGATCTGCTGCACGCCGCGGCCGTGACGTAGTTGGGCCATGACCACGGGACGGGGTCCCCGTGCCTCATGTGCATCCTTTTCCAGCAGAACCGCATCGACGCCGACATGCGGGGCCAGGTCTGTCTTGTTCACCACCAGCAGATCGGACCGCGCAAGTCCCGGGCCGCGCTTCCTGGGAATGTCCTGCCCGGCGGCGGTGTCGATCACATAGATCGTCAGGTCGGCCAGTTCCGGGCTGAAGGTCGCGGCCAGATTGTCGCCACCCGATTCGATCAGGATCAGCTCCAGATCCGGGAAGGCCGCGTTCAGATCGGCGATGGCGGCCAGGTTGATGCTGGCATCCTCGCGGATGGCGGTGTGCGGGCAGCCGCCGGTTTCCACGCCGCGGATGCGTTCGACAGGCAGGACCTGGGCGCGCATCAGTGCCTCGGCGTCCTCGCGGGTATAGATGTCGTTGGTGATCACCGCCATCGACAGGCGGGGAGCCAGCGCGCGGGCCAGCTGTTCGGTCAGCGTCGTCTTGCCGGCGCCGACGGGACCGCCGATGCCGACGCGGAGAGGGCCATTCAAGCTCATGAGCGGAAGATCCTTGTGGTCATGGTTTCGTGGGCCATCGCGGCGATGTCGGCGCCCCAGGTGGCGCTGGTCAGATCGTCGGGCGTGGCCGTGACGGCGCGGGCGGCGCGTTCCAGGATCGCGGGCTGCAGCGCGGCCAGCATCCGCTGTCCCTCGACCGGGCCCAGGGGCAGGAACCGCACCGCCGCGCTGATCAGCGCCGCCGCCTGCGCCTGCAGGAAGGCCGCGATGATCTCTGCCGGAGGCAGGGGCAGGGCGGCGCAGGCGCGGCCCATGGCGACGGGCAGGGCCACGGGCGGCTGCGGCGACCCGGTCAGCGCGGCCATGTTGGCGGCGAAGGCCGCGCCCTGCTCGGTCGTCTCGGCCAGGCGCTGGCTGCTCATGCAGGCGGCGCGGGCAAGGTCGTCCAGATCGGCGTGGTCGGCACCGGGCTGCATGGCCAGCGACAGCAGCACCGCATCGGACCAGCCCGCGCCGTGATCCAGCCAGTCGGCCAGCCATTGCGGCAGCGTCGCACGCGTTAACCAGGCCGCGTCCATCGCGTATTCCAAGCCCTGCGACCAGGCAAAGCCGCCCACCGGAAAGGCGGGCGACAGCAGTTGCGACAGCTGCAGGCGGGCGGCCTCAGGCGTGGTCATGCGCGTGGCTGTGGCTTTCGGCATGCGTATGGGAGTGGCTGTGGCCTTCCGCGTGGGAATGCATGTGTTCGCCCGCGCCATGGGGGTTGTTCGTTGCGGGGCCGTGGTCATGGCCGAAGGTGCGGCCGTGGCCATAGGCGCCGCCTTCGGGACGGAAGGGCATGTCCTTGCGGCACATGTCCGCGCCCAGCTGCTTCAGCATCGCCTCCAGCACGTGATCCTGGCGGATGACCAGGCGGTCTGCCTCGATCCGGCAGGGGGTGTGGCGGTTGCCGATGTGCCAGGCCAGCCGGGGCAGGTTGCCGCGGATGACCAGCACCGGTTCCGGCGCGGCGCGCACGACGACCTGGCGGCCGTCGGACAGCTCGAACGCGTCGCCGTCGTCCAGGCTGGTGACCTCGGGCAGGTCGACCATGAAGTCGCCCCCCTCGCAGGACAGGCGCTTGCGGCGCATCAGGCGGCCTTCATAGTCCAGGCTGACCTCTGCGTCGAAGGGCGCGGGGGCGTTGCGGATGATGGAATGTGCGGTTGCGATCATGGTGGGGTCCTCCCTCTCAGAAGAGGAAATAGCGCTGTGCCAGCGGCAGTTCCGTCGCGGGCTCGCAGGTTAACAATTGTCCATCGGCCCGGACCTCGTAGGTCTCGGGATCGACCTCGATTGTGGGCATGGCGTCGTTCATCGCCATGTCGCGCTTGCCGATGTCGCGGGTGTTCTCGACCGCGATCAGGGTCTTGGACAGCGGCTCTCCGGCCCCGGCCTCTAGCCCCGCGCGGGATAGAAACAGTGCCGAGGCGCGGCGGTTGTGCCCCCACATGGGTCGCGAAAAGATCGGCTGCACCGGGATCGAGCCGTTCGGATCGCCCATCTGCGCCACACTGATCTGCCCGCCGACCAGCACCATCTCGGGCTTGGCCGCAAAGAAGGCGGGCGACCACAGGACCAGATCGGCGCGCTTGCCCGGGGTGATCGAGCCGATATGCGCGCTGACTCCATGCGCGATGGCCGGGTTGATCGTGTATTTGGCGATGTATCGCCGGGCGCGGATGTTGTCGTTCTGGCCCTGTTCGTCAGGAAGGCGTCCGCGCTGCTGGCGCATCTTGGACGCGGTCTGCCAGGTGCGGATGATCACCTCTCCGATCCGGCCCATCGCCTGGCTGTCGGACGAGATCACCGAAAACGCGCCCAGGTCGTGCAGGATATCCTCGGCCGCGATGGTCTCCTTTCGGATGCGGCTTTCGGCAAAGGCCACGTCCTCGGGCACCCGGCGATCCAGGTGGTGACACACCATCAGCATGTCCAGATGCTCCTCCACCGTATTGGCGGTGTAGGGGCGCGTGGGGTTGGTCGATGACGGCAGCACGTTCGCCATGCCGACCATGCGGATGATGTCGGGGGCATGCCCGCCGCCCGCGCCTTCGGTGTGATAGGCATGGATGGTGCGCCCACCGATGGCGGCCATCGTATCCTCGACAAAGCCCGATTCGTTCAGCGTGTCGGTGTGGATCATCACCTGCACGTCCATCGCGTCGGCGACGCTGAGGCAGGTGTCGATGGCCTTGGGCGTGGTGCCCCAATCCTCGTGCAGCTTCAGCGCGCAGGCGCCCGCGCGGATCTGCTCCTCCAGCGGCGCCGCAATCGACGCATTTCCCTTGCCCGCGATGCCGATGTTGACCGGCAGGTCGGCGCAGGCCTCCAGCATGCGGGCGATGTGCCAGGGCCCCGGCGTGCAGGTCGTAGCCAAGGTGCCATGCGCGGGGCCGGTGCCGCCGCCCAGCAGCGTCGTGACGCCTGAATGCAGCGCATGGTCCACCTGCTGCGGGCAGATGTAGTGGATGTGGCAGTCGAAGCCGCCGGGCGTCAGGATGCGTCCCTCTCCGGCGATGATCTCGGTCCCGGGGCCGATGATCAGAGTGACGCCGGGCTGGGTGTCGGGGTTGCCGGCCTTGCCGATGCCCGCGATCATGCCGTCGCGGATGCCCACGTCGGCCTTGACGATGCCCTGATGGTCAAAGACCACGACGCCGGTGATGACCGTGTCCATCGCGCCGCCCGCGCGGGTGATCTGGCTTTGGCCCATGCCGTCGCGGACGACCTTGCCGCCGCCGAACTTGACCTCCTCTCCGGGGATGGTCAGGTCGCGCTCGACCTCGATGATGATTTCCGTGTCCGCCAACCGGATGCGGTCGCCGGTGGTGGGGCCGTAAAGCGCCGCGTAATCGGCGCGGGACAGGGTGGTCACAGCGCACCCCCGATCTGGCCGCGAAAGCCGTGCACGATGCGGTCGCCCGCATAGCCCACCAACGTGACCTGACGCGACTGGCCCGGCTCGAACCGCACGGCAGTGCCTGCGGGGATGGCCAGCCGCATGCCACGCGCCGCTTTGCGATCAAAGTCCAGCGCGGCGTTGGTTTCCGCGAAATGGTAATGGCTGCCGACCTGGATGGGCCGGTCGCCGGTATTGGCGATCATCAGCGTGATCGTGGCGCGTCCGTCGTTCAGCGCGATGGTGCCCTCGGCGGGAAAGACCTCTCCGGGAATCATGTCACGCCACCGTCAGCGCCAGGCCCGCCAGCGCGGTGCCGCCGCCCAGAACGCGCAGCTCCAGCCCCCGCGACAGCAGGCGGCCAAAGGCGATGCCGCCCAGATGCAGCGCCATGGTCGCCAGAGCAAAGCCCGCCGCATAGAGGGGCAGGCCGGTCGCCGGACCCTCGGCCCCATGCGCCCAGCCATGGGCCGCGCCGAAGACCGCGACCATCGGGACCAGCGCCGCCATCGGCAGGCGCGCGGCCATCGCGACCAGCACGCCCAGGATCACGACAGAGGCCAGGATCATCGGCTCGACCACTGGCAAGCCCATGCCGCCCGCGCCCATCGCGCCCCCGGCTAGCATCGCGCCCACGAAGGTCACAGGCAGCGCCCAGACCGCCCGCCCGCCCAGCTGCGCCGCCAGAAGGCCAAGCGCCACCATCGCCAGCAGATGATCGGCCCCGCCGACCGGGTGGGCCAGGCCATGGATGAACTGTGCCCCCGAATCATGGGCATCGTGGACATGGCCGGGATGGGCCAGCGCGGCCGAGGGCAGCAGGGTGGCGGCAAGGGACAGGCGTTTCATCAGGGCGTTCATTCTGCGGCCTCGCGGATTGGGTGGTGGACGGTGACCAGCTTGGTCCCGTCGGGAAAGGTCGCCTCGACCTGGACGGATTCGATCATGGCGGGGATGCCGGGCATGCACTGATCGGCGGTGATCACATGCGCCCCCGCCTGCATCAGGTCGGCGACGGATCGTCCGTCGCGCGCGCCTTCGACCACGTAATCGGTGATCAGCGCGATCGCCTCGGGGTGGTTCAGCTTGACGCCGCGCGACAGGCGGCCGCGTGCCACCATGGCGGCGACCGAGACCAGCAGTTTCTCGCGTTCGCGGGGGGAAAGGTTCATCGTCAGACCTGCCAGATGCGGGGAAGGGGATCGGGGCGCAGGACGCGCAGCACTCGGTTGATCTGCCGCCGCAGCGGCCAGCCATCGGCGGCCAGCAGGCGGATGACCAGGCGGCCGGGGGGCGCGCTGGCGGCGGCCGTCACGCCGGGCTCGTCCAGAACGGCGCGGGCGGCGGCCAGCCGGTCGGGCGCGTCATCCGCGATCAGCGCCAGCGTAGCCAGCGCCGGGGCACCCGCGGTCATGGCCGGGTTCGCCAGCCGCGCAAGCGCGTCACCGTCCAGCGACAGCGCATCGTGGTGGATCACGCGGCCCGCGCGGCGCACCACGCGGCGGTCGCGCAGATGCAGCCGCGTCGGGCGTTCGCCCATGGCCAGGCGGCCCAGGACCAGCATCTCCAGCAGCAGGCAGCCCGCACCGGGGGCCAGATCGACGGTCGTGTCCCGCTCCAGCCGAGCGTCGTCATAGAGGATCGTCTCCTGCGGCAGCCAGTCCAGCCAGCCGCCAGCGCCGACCGTCAGTGCGACCGAGGCCCGCGCAGGCGCGCCCGTCGCGCGATAGGCGCGTTCGGCGGTCTGGGTCGTGGCCAGGGCGCGCGTACCCGCCCGCAGGTCCACGCCAAAGGACAGCCTGTCGCCCGATGCCAACCCGCCCGCGGTGTTCAGGAACACGATCTCGGGCAGGCCCGCGGTCATGCGGGGCAGCATCGCCTTGGCCGACCCGCGCTGGGCCAAATCGATCAGGCCGCGCGGCCCCATGACCACATGCGCCGCCCCGTGGCTGCGCTGCATGCGGATGGATGGGGCACCGGTGTCGAACATGGGGGCAAGGGGCGCCTGACATCGGGCAAGGTCAATCACCGCCGCCGGCCATCCTGCACCCGCCAAGGGCAGATCCCCCGCATTTGCCCACGGTTTGGGCAGCGTGCCCGTTTTCGGGGCGGATGTCAGGCGGGCTGCTGGGCCAGCGCGTGCAGCAGGCGGCGGCGGGCGGGAGGGATGGCACGGATCTCGACCCCGGTGAAGACATGCATGGTCATCAGCGCCGGATCGACGACGGCATGGTCGCTGACCCAGCCCCCCATCGCCAGATAGCTGCGCAGCAAGGGCGGCATCGTCTCCGCCGCGCGACGGGGGTCGGGCTGGCGCAGGCGCAGGGCGCGGGCAAAGCGGAACACGGTCGGCGCCTTGACGCGCGGCCACCAGCGGCGTGGCGCCAGGTGGCGGTCCTTGAGCATGGCAAAGGCCTCGGCATGGGTCTCGGGGTCGAGACCGCTGAAGCTGGAACAGCCGAACAGCATCTCGACGCCGGTCTCCTCGATGAAACGGGTCAGCGCGCCCCAGGCCAGGCGGATCACGTCCGGGTCGTGGCAGTCGGGATACAGGCAGAACCGCCCCATCTCGACCATCGGACCGTCGAATCGGCCAAGCGCCGCCAGGTCGTAGAACTGCGCCGAATAGCTGCGCGCGATCTGGGAACCGTCGGCCAGTGGCAGAAAACGGAAGCTGCAGACCAGCCGGTCGTCCCGCAGATCGTGGATCAGCATGTGGCGGCAGTCGTCGTCCAGGTGGTCCGCGTCGAGCGACTGTCCGTCGTCGGACCGGCCCGTGCGCGCGACGAAGGCCAGCCAGCGCAGCCGCTGTGATTCGCGCAGATCGCCCGGCGTTTCGGCCAGGCGGGCACGATAGCGGCCCTTGCAGAACGGTTGCATCGCGCGACCCCCGGTCAATGTCACCCGCAGCATAGGCCCATCATGTGTCGAAATCACGACCGGGCGTGCATCCGCGCACGCAAAAGTTGCATGCCCTGCCGCGCGATGCGGCAGGGGGTCAGTCCATGCGGCCGCCCAGCACGTCCTCGACATAGATGCGGCGGACAAGATGCATGACCACGATCAGCAGCGGCGTGGCCAGGATCACCGCGACCAGCCCGAACAGCGCACCGACCGCGACGATGGCCAGCACGGTCAGGGCCGGGGGCAGCTGGACCGCGTATTTCTGGATCATCGGCATCAGCACCTCGCCCTCGAAGACCTGGATAACGGTGAACAGCAACGCGACGTAGATGGCCGTATCCAGCCCCTGCGGCGCCGCCACGACCACCGCGATCGCGCCCGAAAAGAACGGCCCGATGATCGGCACGATGTTGGTCAGGCCCGCGATAACCGCCAGGATGAAGGCCAGCGGCACGTCCAGCAGGTAAAGGCCGATCCCGGCCAGCACGGCGACGATGCCCATGTCCAGCGCCTGGCCCGCCATCCAGCGGCCCAGCTGTTCGCCCAGCTCGTCCATGATCTGCGCCGCCCGCGGGCGGCGGGGCAGGGGCACCAGGCGCAGGGCGCCGCCGCGATACAGGTCCGCCTCCATCGCGATGTAGAGCGACAGGATCAGCAGCAGGAAGGCCGAGGACAGGCTGCCCAGGACCGAATTCAGGCCGCCCAGGACCATGCCGAACACGTCGGGCAGGCGCTGTGCCAGCTGCATGGCGTTGTCCTCTCCGGCGGCGGCCTCTCCGCGCTGGATCACCGTGTCGGCGACGGGCCACGATGACGCCCAGTCCTGGATGGCCTGCCACGAGCCGGGCAGGGCATCGGCCAGCTGACCGAACTGGTCCCCGACGGACGGTCCGGCCAGCCGCACCAGCAGGGCCAGTACCGCCACCACTCCCAGCAGCACCACCAGCACGCCCAGCTTGACGTTCAGGCCCAGAAGCCGGTTCAGCCCCCGTGCGCCGGCGCGCAGCGCGATGGCGATCAGGATCGCCGCAAAGGACATGAGCAGCAGGTTCGACCAGATCCAGGCCGCCGCCAGCAGCACGGCCAGCGCCAGCGTGGCCACGATGGTGCCTGTGGTCAGGGATCGCCGGGCCGTCGGCGGGGCGGGCGCGGGGGCCGGGGAAAGCTGCGTCATGGGGTCTCCTGCAGGGTGCACCGGGACAAGGCGCCGATGCGGCCGGGGGTTCCGCCCTGCGCGCGCGCCTTGCCGGGGGCGGACAAGCCTGCTAACCGGGCGCGGATTTCCTTTCATGCGGGCCCGGCCCGCGCATCAGACAAGGTGAAGACCATGGCCATCGAACGCACCCTCTCGATCATCAAGCCCGACGCGACCCGCCGCAACCTGACCGGCAAGATCGCCGCCAAGTTCGAGGAGGCCGGCCTGCGCATCGTCGCGTCCAAGCGCATCCACCTGTCGCCCGCCCAGGCCGGCAAGTTCTACGAGGTCCACAAGGACCGTCCGTTCTATGGCGAGCTGGTCGAGTTCATGGCCTCCGAGCCGGTCGTCGTGCAGGTCCTGGAAGGCGAGAACGCCATTGCCAAGAACCGCGAAGTGATGGGCGCCACCAATCCGGCCAACGCCGACGAGGGCACCATCCGCAAGGAATTCGCGCTGTCCATGGGCGAGAACTCGGTCCACGGTTCGGATGCCGCCGACACCGCCAAGGAAGAGATCGCGTTCTTCTTCTCGGGCCTGGAACTGGTCGGCTGATCGGGTCCACCGACCCTGACGTTTGAAAAGGGGCCCCCGGTGGCCCCTTTTTCTTTGCGCCGCCAACGGCTATGCCCGTCTGCAACGCAATGATCACAGGGGGGACCGCCATGCGGGCATTCGTGTTTCCGGGGCAAGGCGCCCAGACCATCGGCATGGGCCGCGAACTGGCCGAGGCCTATCCGGCGGCGCGCGCCGTCTTCGACGAGGTGGACGAGGCCCTGGGCGAGAGCCTGTCCGCACTGATCTGGGAGGGGGACGCCGACACGCTGACCCTGACGCAGAACGCCCAGCCCGCCCTGATGGCCACGTCGATCGCGGCGTTCCGCGCGATGGAGGCCGAGGGCCTGACCATCGCGAATGCCGATTTCGTCGCGGGCCATTCACTGGGCGAGTATTCGGCGCTGTGCGCGGCCGGGTCGCTGACGCTGGCCGACACCGCGCACCTGCTGCGTCTGCGCGGTCAGGCCATGCAGGAGGCCGTGCCGGTGGGCGTCGGCGCGATGGCCGCGATCCTGGGCCTGGACTTCGAGACCGTCGACCGCATCTGCCGCGAGATCGGGGGCGACGAGGTCGTGCAGGCCGCCAATGACAACGACCCTGCGCAGGTCGTGATCTCGGGGCACAAGGGGGCCGTCGAGGCCGCGGCCGAGGCGATGAAGGCCGCGGGCGCCAAGCGGGCGCTGATGCTGCCGGTGTCGGCGCCGTTCCATTCGGTGCTGATGCAGCCCGCCGCGGCGGTCATGGCCGATGCCTTGGCGGGCGTGGACATCCAGCCCCCCGCCGTGCCGTTGATCGCCAACGTGCGCGCCGAGGCCGTGACCGAGCCCGGCGCCATCCGCCGCCTGCTGGTCGAGCAGGTAACCGGGACCGTGCGCTGGCGCGAGTCGATCGCCACGATGGCCGAGGGCGGCGTCACCGAGTTCTGGGAGATCGGCGCGGGCAAGGCCCTGTCGGGAATGATCAAGCGGATCGCCAAGGATGTGACGGTGCGCAACGTGGGCACTCCTGCCGATGTGGCGGCGCTGAAGGGCTGACCGGCGGACCGGGGCGCCGCCCCGGACCCCGGGGGTATTTGGACAAAGAAGAAGAGGCTTGGGATGTTCGATCTGACGGGAAAGACCGCGCTGGTGACGGGCGCGTCGGGCGGGATCGGCGGCGCGATCGCCGAGGCGCTGCATGGGGCGGGGGCCACGGTGGCGCTGTCCGGGACGCGCGAGGCGCCGCTGCGCGCGCTGGCCGACAGGCTGGGCGAGCGGGCGCATGTCGTGACCGCGAACCTGGGCGATGCGGAATCGGTCCTGGCGCTGCCGAAGGCGGCGGCCGAGGCGATGGGGTCGATCGACATCCTGGTCAACAATGCCGGCATCACCCGCGACAACCTGTTCATGCGCATGTCGGATGACGAATGGGCGCAGGTGCTGGACGTGAACCTGACCAGCACCTTCAAGCTGTCGCGCGCGGTGCTGCGCGGCATGATGAAGGCGCGGTGGGGGCGGATCGTCAACATCACCTCGGTCGTGGGGGCCACGGGCAATCCGGGGCAGGGCAACTATGCCGCCGCCAAGGCGGGCGTGGTCGGCATGTCGAAATCGCTGGCCTACGAGGTCGCCAGCCGCGGGATCACGGTGAACTGCGTGGCGCCCGGCTTTATCGAGACGCCGATGACCGACAAGCTGACCGACGACCAGAAGGGCAAGATCCTGACGCAGATCCCCGCCGGCCGCATGGGCAGCGCCGAGGAGATCGCCGCCGCGGTCCTGTACCTGTCCAGCCCCGAGGCCAGCTATGTCACCGGGGCCACGCTGCACGTCAACGGCGGCATGGCGATGGTCTGACCCGGCGTCCGCGGCCGGGATTGCGCGCACGAAACCGTGCGAAATCGGTTGCATGAGGGTTCATGGGTGCTATATCCCCGCCTTTAGCAGCAGGGGAACCGCCCTGTGCTGAACCGGACCGCGTGTCCGTGCAAAACTTGGGCGGATGCCCGCGAGAATGAGGATATGACATGAGCGATATCGCTGATCGCGTGAAGAAGATCGTGGTCGAGCATCTGGGTGTCGACGAGGACAAGGTGGTCGAATCCGCTTCGTTCATCGACGACCTGGGTGCCGACAGCCTCGACACCGTCGAGCTGGTCATGGCGTTCGAGGAAGAGTTCGGGATCGAGATCCCCGACGATGCCGCCGAAACCATCCAGACCGTCGGCGACGCGGTGACCTTCATCAAGGGCGCGGTCTGATCCACGCTTTTGGCCGCGCCCTGGTGCGGCAGGATTTGCGGCGCCCCCGAAAGGGAGGCGCCGTTTTTCATGGCTGGGTGGCGGATCAGCGGCCCAGCTTGGCGTGCACCTCGTCCAGGTCGACCTCGCCCAGGGGCATCTTGTTGTCCGGATCGTCGAAGTCGTAGCGGAACAGCCGGAAGTCGTCCTTGTAGATCTCCCAGATCAGGTGCCGCGACAGGTCGTCGAAATAGTCGCTGACCTTATGCGCGCGCTTGGGGCCATGGCCTTCGGATTCGTTGAACCGGGGCACCTGATCCAGGTCGATCGCGACCTTGGTGTCGGCGGCGGCCAGCACCTTTGCCATGCCCTCGTTGAACGCCTCGGTGAAGAAGATCTGGTCGTAGCGCCCGCCATTCACGATGAAGGTCGAGATGTGGCCCGACATGGCCGACCAATGGATGTCGGGCTCCATCGGCTTGCGGAACCGGACGGTGTCGCGCGCGAACAGCAGAAAACGGCGGAAACTGGCGATCTGGTCGAATTCGAAGCCGTTGTCGGGGCTGCCCACGTCGATGCCGTAACGTTGCACCAGCTGCGGGACCAGGTTGCCACGATAGCGGCGGCCGTTGCGCTGGATGCCCGCGATCTTGTCGAAGAACGACGACAGCAGCCGGGCATAGGGGTTGCGCACGCAGGTGAAGGTCACGCCCGAACGCGCCCGGACCGCCCGTTCGATCGGATCGTGGCTGTGGTCCTGGGCCCATTTGTGCAGCCCGTCGGTCGAATCGTGGATGTCCCCGTCGAAGAAGCGGCCATGGTCGGAGTGGAACATGATCTGGCCGATCGTCGAGCAGGCGCATTTCGGCACCACCCGATAGATCAGGCTTTCGCTTTCCGTCATCCAGACACCGGGGAAACCCATCGTGACATCCACTTCGCTTGCGATCAACGGGTCAGAGGCCCTGGCGTCGGGCCGTCCTGCTTGTCCCACCGACAAAAAAGGTTACACATTCAAACCAAAACCCGCAGACATATTCAACGCCTTACGTCAAACTGCACCTATTTGGCCCCGGGGGACCGTCCAGCGCATGGCACGCATCGCCTTCATCCTGCTGATGCACAAGGACCCGCAGGGTGTGATCGATCAGGCGCGGCGTCTGACGGCGACGGGGGATTACGTGTCGATCCATTTCGACAAGCGTGCCCCGCGGGCGATGTTCCAGCAGATCCGCGATGCGCTGGACGACCATCCCCGCGTGACCTTTGCGGCGCGTCGGCGCAGATGCGGATGGGGGGAATGGTCGCTGGTCGCCGCCACCCTGGAGGCTCTGCGCGCGGCCGAGACGGCGTTTCCGCAGGCCACGCATTTCTACATGCTGTCGGGCGACTGCATGCCGATCAAGTCGGCGGAATTCGCGTACAATTATCTGGATGCCGAAGATTGCGACTACATCGAAAGCTTTGACTTCTTCAACAGCGACTGGATCAAGACCGGCCTGCGCAAGGAGCGGTTGATCTATCGCCACTGGTTCAACGAACGCAGCCACAAGGCGCTGTTCTATGCCAGCCTGCAGCTGCAGCAGCGGCTTGGGCTGACGCGGCGGGTGCCCGACGATCTGCAGGTGATGATCGGGTCGCAATGGTGGTGCCTGCGCCGCCAGACGGTCGAGGC
Source organism: Paracoccus haeundaensis (assembly GCF_006239215.1). NCBI lineage: Bacteria > Pseudomonadati > Pseudomonadota > Alphaproteobacteria > Rhodobacterales > Paracoccaceae > Paracoccus > Paracoccus haeundaensis. The sequence continues at coordinate 33,463 of NZ_VDDC01000014.1, read as the reverse complement.
GATCCTGGACCTGATCCGCGCGCGCCCCGAGATCGTGCGCTTTTTCAGCACCACCTGGATCCCGGACGAGACGTTCTTTCAGACCCTGGTGGCCCATGTCGTGCCGCGCCAGCAGATCCGCACCCGCACGCTGACCTTCCTGATCTTCAGCGATTACGGGATGCCGATCAATTTCCACAACGACCATTACGACCTGCTGCTTCGCCAGGATTACCTGTTCGCCCGCAAGATCAGCCCCGAGGCGCAGGAGCTGCGCGCCCGGCTTGGCGCGCTGTGGCAGGCCACGGGGCAGGATTTCACCATCTCGGCCGAGGGGCGGCGGTTGTTCAGCTTTCTGACCGGCCGCGGGCGCATCGGGCGCCGCTTTGCCCCGCGGTTCTGGGAGACGGACGGCAGTCTGGGCGCCGAACGCGTGGTCCAGATCGTGGTGGCCAAGAAATGGCATGTCGCCAAGCGGCTGACTGCGGCCATCCGCGCCGCCACGGACATTCCTGCGGTCGATTACGTGTTCAACGAACAGGACGCGCACCTGCCGGACATGGGCGGCGTGGCATCGACCGTGGACAAGCGCGAGCGTCACCGCCGCGCGCTGGTCAAGCTGATGTTCGAGCAGTTCGGCAGCGACCGGCTGGTGTTCTGCGTCGATCCGTCGGCGGTCAGCCTGATCGCCGATTTCGACGCCGACCGGGCGCAGACGCGGGTTCTGTTCGTGGACAGCCGGTTCGACGACGATTACGTCCGCGGCCATATGGGCAGGGTCGGACTGGTCAGCCCGGACGCCCCGTCCGACATCGTCCACCGCCTGCTGCCCATCGTGCGCAACGACCTGCAGCACGAGGCGGACCGCCTTAGGGAGGCGGGGTTCCGCCATCTGGCGACCATTTCGGAATCCGCGGGGCCCGATCGCAACGCCGCGGCGCTGGCCGCGTTCCTTGGGGTGGCCGAGCCGCAGGCCCGCGCCCTGGCAGAGACGCCGCATCTTTTTGCCGACTGAAGGAAGACATTCATGGCCTATGACGACAGCAACATCTTTGCCCGCATCCTGCGCGGAGAGATCCCCAACGACACCGTGGCCGAGAATGATCACGCCCTGGCGTTCCGCGACATCGCGCCCAAGGCGCCCAGCCATGTCTTGGTGATCCCCAAGGGCCGCTATGTCGCCTTCGACGATTTCGCGGCCAACGCGTCCGAGGCCGAGATCGCGGGCTTCATGCGGCTTTGCGCCCAGGTCTGCGCGCTGGAGGGGGTGGGCCTGGAGCAGGGCAACGGGTTCCGCGCCATCACCAATGCAGGCCATGACGGCGTGCAGGAGGTGCCCCATTTCCACCTGCACATCATGGGCGGGTCGATCATGGGGCCGATGATCGGGGCGCGCGGCTGATCTAGTCGCGGGTCAGTTCGACGAAGACGTCCTCCAGGTCGGGCTGTTCGGCGGCGACGTCCAGGATGGGCACGCCCGCGGCGCGCACCGCGTCCAGGATCTGGTCGGCGCGCAGCCGCGACGGGGGATAGGTGATCGCCAGCCGCCCGTCGGGCCGCGTCTCTGGGCGCGCGCCCGCGGGCAGGGGCGGATGCGGGACCGCGCCGCCCGTGTCCAGCACCAGCGTCTTGCCGTCGGTGCGCGACAGCAGATCCTGGGTCGATTGGCGCACCACCACCTGGCCGTGGTTGATGATGGCGATCTCGTCGCACATCTGTTCGGCCTCCTCCAGGTAATGGGTGGTCAGGATGATGGTCATGCCCTGTTCGTTCAGGCGGCGGACATTCTTCCACAGCATCTCGCGCAGGGTGATGTCGACGCCCGCGGTGGGTTCGTCCAGGACCAGGATGTGCGGGCGATGGACCAGCGCCTTGGCCAGCAGCAGCCGCCGCTTCATGCCGCCCGACAGGTTCCTGGCATAGGCGTTGCCCTGGTCGGTCAGGCCGACCAGGGCCAGCAGCTCATCGGTCCAGCGTTCGGATTTCGGCACGCCGTAAAGGCCCGCCTGGACCTCCAGGCTGGCGCGGGGGGAAAAGAACGGGTCCATGTTCAGTTCCTGGGGCATGACCCCGATGGCGGCGCGCGACTGGCGCGGGTTCACGTCCTGGTCGAACCCCCAGATGGAAACCTTTCCGGCGGTCTTGTTCACCAGCCCGGCCAGGATGTTGATCATCGTCGACTTGCCCGCGCCGTTGGGGCCCAGAAGGCCGAAGATGCTGCCGGCGCGGATGGTCAGGTCGACGCCCTTGAGCGCGTCCTTGGCCGGGGCGTTGCCTTGGGCGGCATAGGTCTTGCGAAGACCGGTGATCTGGATGGCGTCGGGCATGGGGTGATCCTTGCAGAGCTTGCGAAGGCAGGCGGCGCTGCGCTAATGGGGTTAGACCAGATGATGCACGCCGCCACAAGAAGGCCAGCCATGACGCAGCACGTGACGCCCGAGACCCCCCTGTCGACCGAAACCGGGCCAGAGGCCACGACCCGCCCCGCCCCCGTGACCGAGGTGGTGACCCGCTGGCGCGTCAGCTGCGACGGCGATGATGCGGCGGGCCTGGGCCATCCGCGCGTCTGGCTGGCGATCAGCCCGGACATGGGGTTTGTCGACTGCGGCTATTGCGACAAGCGCTTCGTGATCGACCGCGATCACGCCCACGACGACCACTGACCCGCTGAGGATCGTCCCGACCCGCGTCGGTTTGCCGCCCCCATCGAGGGGGCCGTCAAACCGGGGCGGCCTTGCCGCCCGGCGCCTCTCCGCGGGCGTTGCCCTTGCCCCGGCAGCGGTCCGAGCAGTAGCGGACATTGTCCCAATCGCGTTCCCATTTCTTGCGCCACGCGAAGGGCAGGCCGCAGGCCGCGCAGATCTTGGTCGGCAGGTCGGATTTGCGGCGCATCTTGGGCATGACGGTTTCCTGGGGGCATCGCGCTGGAAGATCGGTCCCGGTCGTGGCACAAGGCGGCCCTGACCAGCAAGGATAGGTGATCATGGGCGAGCGTTTCGGCAAGGGCTGTCATCTGCATCTGATCGACGGATCGGCCTTCATCTTCCGCGCCTATCACGCGCTGCCGCCGCTGACGCGCAAGTCGGACGGGCTGCCGGTGGGCGCGGTCGCGGGGTTCTGCAACATGCTGTGGCGCTATGTTCAGACCGATGACGGGCATACCGCGCCGACCCATGCGGCGGTGATCTTCGATCATTCGTCCAAGACCTTCCGCAACGAGATCTATCCCGCCTACAAGGCGCAGCGCCCCGAGCCGCCCGAGGATCTGCGCCCGCAATTCCCGCTGACCCGCGACGCGACGCGGGCCTTCAACATCGCGTGCATCGAGACCGAGGGCTATGAGGCCGACGACATCATCGCGGCCATGGCCTGCGCCGCGCGCAACGCCGGGGGCACGGCCACGATCATCAGCAGCGACAAGGACCTGATGCAGCTGATCGGCGACGGCGTCGACATGCTGGACCCGATCAAGAACAAGCTGATCGGCCCCGACGAGGTTTTCGAGAAGTTCGGCGTCGGTCCCGACCGCGTGGTGGACGTGCAGGCGCTGGCGGGCGACGCGGTCGACAACGTGCCGGGCGCGCCGGGCATCGGCATCAAGACCGCGGCCCTCTTGATCCAGGAATACGGCGATCTGGAGACGCTGCTGTCGCGCGCCGAGGAGATCAAGCAGCCCAAGCGCCGCCAGACCCTGATCGAGCATGCAGACCAGATCCGCGTCAGCAAGCGTCTGGTGCAGCTGGATTGCGCCACGCCGCTGGACGTGACGCTGGAGTCCCTTGAGGTGAAGGCCCCCGATGCAGACCGCCTGCTGGCCTTCCTGTCCGAGATGGAGTTCCGCACGCTGACGAACCGCGTGGCGGAATCCCTGGGCGCCGAGGCCCCGGCCGTGCAGGCGGCCCCCGCCAGCGAGGCGCCCGCGGCCCCCGATCAACCCGCCATCGACATGGGCCTCTATGAGACCGTGACCACGCCCGAGGCGCTGGACGCCTGGATCGCCGCGATCGGCGAGGCGGGGCAGGTCGCCATCGACACGGAAACCACGAGCCTGGACGAGATGCAGGCCGATCTGGTCGGCATCAGCCTGGCGGTCGCGCCGGGGCGGGCGTGTTACATCCCCCTGGGCCATGTCGCGGGGGGCGACGATCTGTTCGGCCAGTCCGCGCGGGTGGCGGGGCAGCTGGACCCCGCCGCCGTGCTGGCCGCGCTGAAGCCGGTGCTGGAGGATGCCGCGATCCTGAAGATCGGGCAGAACCTGAAATACGACTGGAAGATGCTGGCCCGACATGGCATCCAAATGGCCCCGGTCGCCGACACGATGCTGATGTCCTATGCGCTGAACGCGGGCACGCATAATCACGGCATGGACGAGCTGGCCGAGCGCTATCTGGGCCACAAATGCATTCCCATCAAGGAGCTGATCGGGTCGGGCAAGGCGCAGCTGCATTTCGGCCAGGTCGCCATCGACAAGGCCGCGCCCTATGCGGCCGAGGATGCCGATGTCACGCTGCGCCTCTATCAGCATTTCCTGCCGATGCTGCCGGTCGAGAAGGTGTCCACCGTCTATCACACGCTGGAACGGCCAATGATTCCGGTCCTGGCCCAGATGGAGATGGCGGGCATCCGCATCGACACCGATGTGCTCAAGCGCATGTCGAACGCCTTCGCGCAGAAGATGGCCGGGCTGGAGGATGAGATCCACGGGCTGGCGGGGCAGAGCTTTAACATCGGCAGCCCCAAGCAGCTGGGCGAGATCCTGTTCGACAAGATGGGACTGAGCGGCGGCAAGCAGGGCAAGACCGGGGCGTTTTCCACCAGCGCCGACGTGCTGGAGGATCTGGCCGCCGAAGGCCACGACCTGCCCGCGCGGGTGCTGGACTGGCGTCAGATCAGCAAGCTGAAATCGACCTATACCGACGCGCTGCCCACCTATGTGAATGCGGAAACGGGGCGGGTCCATACCAGCTATTCGATCACCGGCGCGCAGACGGGGCGGCTGTCCTCGACCGAGCCGAACCTGCAGAACATCCCGATCCGGACCGAGGAGGGCCGCCGCATCCGCCAGGCCTTCATCGCGCCCGAGGGGTTCAAGCTGGTGGCCCTGGACTATAGCCAGATCGAGCTGCGGATCCTTGCGCATGTGGCCGACATCCCGGCGCTGAAGCAGGCCTTCCGCGAGGGGATCGACATTCACGCCATGACCGCCAGCCAGATGTTCGGCGTCCCCGTCGAAGGGATGGACCCGATGATCCGCCGTCGCGCCAAGGCGATCAACTTCGGCGTGATCTACGGCATCTCGGGGTTCGGGCTGTCCCGGAACCTGCGCATCCCGCGGGCCGAGGCGCAGAGCTTCATCGACACCTATTTCGAACGCTTCCCCGAGATCCGCGCCTATATGGACAAGACCGTCGCCGACGCGAAGCAGGACGGTTACGTCACCACGCTGTTCGGGCGGCGCATCAACACGCCGGGCATCAACACCTCGGGGCCTGCCGCCGGGGGCGCGCGTCGCGCGGCGATCAACGCGCCGATCCAGGGGGCTGCGGCCGACATCATCCGCCGCGCGATGATCCGCATGCCCGACGCCATCGCCGACCTGCCCGCGCGCATGCTGCTGCAGGTGCATGACGAACTGGTCTTCGAGGTGCGCGAGGATGCGGTGGACGACCTGATCGCCCGCGCCCGGACCATCATGGAGGCCGCGCCCGAACCGTCGGTGCGGCTGTCGGTGCCCCTGGTCGTGGATGCGGGTCAAGGGATGAACTGGGCCGAGGCGCACTGACCCCAAGGGTCGCTCCGGCCGGCGCTTCGTGACAGGCGAACGATTCGGTTCGCCTGTCGTTGCGACGCGCACCCCATGGGCCTATCCTTGGGATCACCATGCGCGCCCCCGTTCCGACCCAGGTTCAACCGTCAAGCCCCCTGCAAGCCGGCGCGCGCTGCGGCGACTGCCCCATCCGCTATCGCGCCGTCTGTGCGCAATGCGAGGGCGACGAGCTGGCCCTGCTGGAACGGATGAAGTTCTATCGCAGCTTCGAGGCCGGCCAGCCGATCGTCTGGGAGGGCGACCGGATGGATTTCGTGGCCTCGGTCGTCAGCGGGGTGGCGACGCTGACCCGGACGCTGGAGGACGGGCGCGCCCAGATGGTGGGCCTGCTGCTGCCCAGCGATTTCCTTGGCCGGCCGGGGCGCGACACGGCCGCCTACAACGCCACCGCCGCGACGGGGGTGGTGCTGTGCTGTATCCGGCGTGGGCCGTTCGACCAGCTGATGCAGCGCATCCCGCACCTGGCGCATCGCCTGCTGGAGATGACCCTGGACGAGCTGGACGCGGCGCGCGAATGGATGCTGCTTCTGGGCCGCAAGACGGCACGCGAGAAGATCGCCTCGTTCATCGCCATCATCGCGCGGCGGCAGGCGGCCTTGCAGAAGCGCCGCCCGGCGGGCCGCATCGTGCTGGAGCTGCCTTTGACGCGCGAGGCGATGGCCGCCTATCTGGGCCTGACAATCGAGACGGTCAGCCGCCAGATGACCGCCCTGCGCCGCGACGGCATCATCGAGATCGTGGGCAAGCGCGGCGTCACCCTGACCGATTACGCCCGCCTGATCGCCGAATCGGGCGGGACGGGCGACGACGGGGCGACCGCCTGAGGGCGGCGCTTTTCATCGTGTGCTCGCTCTGCTAAGCGGCAGCTTCCCGGTCGCAGCCTACCCGGGTCACAAAAACAAGGGTTCAAACATGCACACTGCACTTGTCTGCTCGGGCGGGCTGGATTCCGTCTCGCTTGCCCATGTCCTTGCGTCCCAGGGGCGCCTGTCGCGCATCGTCAGCTTTGATTACGGCCAGCGGCATCGCAAGGAGCTGGATTTTGCCCGCGCCTGCGCCCTGCGGCTGGGCGTGCCGTTCCACCTGGTCGACCTGTCGGGACTGGGCGCGGCGCTGTCGGGATCGGCGCTGACCGACGATCTGGCCGTGCCCGACGGCCATTATGCCGAAGAGACGATGCGCGTGACGGTGGTCCCCAACCGCAACGCGATCATGCTGACCATGGCCTTTGGCATCGCTGCCGCCAATGGCGATTCGGCGGTGGCGGCCGCGGTCCACGGGGGCGATCACTTCATCTATCCCGATTGCCGGCCCGGTTTCACGGACGCCTTCGCCGCCATGCAGCGCGCGGCGCTGGAGGGGTATGCCGATGTCGTGCTGGACGTGCCCTTCGTTCACCGCACCAAGGCCGACATCGTGACGGCGGGCGCGGCCGCGGGCACGCCCTTTGCGCAGACCTGGTCCTGCTACAAGGGCGGGGCGCGCCATTGCGGACGCTGCGGCACCTGCGTGGAGCGGCGCGAGGCGTTCCACTTGGCGCGCGTGGCCGATCCGACCGAATACGACGATGCCGATTTCTGGCAGGCGGCGGTGGCCGCCCATGCCGTGGGGGGTGCGTGATGTTCCGCATCAGCAAGGAGTTCCATTTCAGCGCGTCGCACCGCCTGGACCATCTGGCGCCCGATCATCAATGCGCGCGGCTGCACGGGCACAACTATATCGTCGTGGTCGAATTGGCGGCGCCGGATCTGAATGCCGACGGCTTCGTGCGCGATTATCACGAACTGGCGGCGCTGAAGGCCTATGTCGACGGGACGTTCGACCACCGGCACCTGAACGACGTGCTGGACGTGCCCTCGACCGCCGAGAACCTGGCGCGGCATTTCTTTGACTGGTGCCGGGCACGCTGGCCCGAGACTAGCGCCGTCAAGGTCAGCGAGACGCCCAAGACCTGGGCCGAGTACCGGCCATGAAACCCCTGCGCATCGCGGAAATCTTTGGCCCCACCATCCAGGGAGAGGGCGCCCTGATCGGACAGCCCACGGTCTTCGTCCGGGCAGGGGGGTGCGATTACCGCTGTTCGTGGTGTGATTCGATGCATGCGGTGGACAGCGCCTTTCGCGACAGCTGGGCGGCGATGCAGACCGCCGAGGTCTGGGCGCAGGTGCGCGCGCTGTCGGGCGGGCGGCCGCTGACGGTATCCATTTCCGGCGGCAATCCGGCGATCCAGGATTTTGGGCCGCTGATCGCGACGGGCCGGGCCGAGGGCTACGGCTTCGCGCTGGAGACGCAGGGATCTGTGGCGCGCGACTGGTTCGCGGACCTGACGCTGCTGGTGCTGAGCCCCAAGCCGCCCTCCAGCGGCGAGACGCCCGACCCGGCGGCCTTCGAGGCCTGTCTGGCGGCGGCGCAGGGCACGCGGACGGTGCTGAAGATCGTCGTCTTCGACGATGCCGATTATGTCTGGGCGCGCGATTGGGCGGGGCGGTATCCGGACTTGGATTTGGTCCTGCAGCCGGGGAACCCGGAGGTGGACCCGGACGTGCCCGTCGCGGCGCAGGATGTCGCGGACCGGCTGCTGTGGCTGGTCGACAAGGTGATGGCGGACGGCTGGTTCCGGCCCCGTCTGCTGCCGCAGCTGCATGTCCTGTTGTGGGGCAACCGGCGCGGCGTCTGAGTTGCGTCCCGCGACGACGGGGGGACTGGCCGTCCCCCCGCACCCCCCTGCGCGCATCCCCGCAAGGCGGCGTACGTCTTCAACGCGCCAGGAAGACCGGCACGCGCGCCTGTTCCAGCATGTTGCGCGTCGCACCGCCCAGGATCGCCTCGCGCAGGCGGGAATGGCCATAGGCGCCCATCACCACCATGTCGGCATCGACCTCTATCGCGCGGCGGTTGATCTCGTCGCTGATGCGGGGGGCGGTGCGGGCCAGCACCGCGATCTGGGCGTGGACGCCGTGCCGCGTCAGCATCTGCGTCAGCGCCCCCCCCGGATCGGAGCGTTCCGGCCCGCTGCTGCGCGGATCGATGCAGGTCACCTCGACCATCTCGGCGGCGCGCAGCAGGGGCAGGGCGCGGCGGATGGCGGCTAGAGCCTCGGCCGACTGGTTCCAGGCGACCAGGATGCGGCGCGGCGCGGCAACCGGCTCGCAGCCCTGCGGCAGGACCAGGACGGGGCAGGCCCCCTCGAACAGCGCGGCCTCGGTGATCAGTTCGGCGTCGCCGGGCTGGCCCTTGGCATAGGGGCTGGCCAGGATCGCCAAGTCCGAGAACCGCGCCCGCAGGCCGACCAGCGATGCGATGCCCAGGGACTGGGTCACCGCGGCCTCGCAGGACCAGCGCAGGTCGTGGGACGCGGCCATGCGGTCGCGCACCTTGCGGTCCAGCGCATTGGCATCGGTCAGCGCGCTGTCGATCGCCTCCTGCCATCCATAGGACGTGCCGCCGGGAAAGAAGTACCCGGCCTGGCTGTGGTCGATGCCCAGGCAGAGGATGTCCAGATGCGCGTCATGCGCCGCGGCAAGCGCCGCGGCATCGTCCAGCTGCGGCATTTGGGACGGGTGGCTGAGGACTGTCAGGATCGTCTTGTAGGCCATGATCGCCTCCTGTTGCGGATAAGCCATCGTAGCGGTGCGGAGCGGGCGGCGCCTTGATCCTGATCAAACCCCGCGCGATGCGGAGCAGCAGAGGGACGCCGTCAATCGTGCCGCGGGGATCCATCAGGGCCCTTGTCACGGCCGCGCGTTGGCCCTGGTCGCGGGCAATGCGGGGCGCAGCGCTGGCAGCAATTAAGGAGCGATGCAGGAGTGCCGCGTCATCACGGATCCTGCCGTTCCGACGACGGTGGCGGCATGGGCACAGACCTGCCGCCTGGTTCATGACCTTGGTCCAGGGCCGTTCCGCATGTCGCATGTGGCGGCAGGCCGGTCCGGACCCGGCGGATGACCCGGTCACAGACCCGAACGGGCCGCCCCGTCGCCGGGCTATGCGACCAGTTCACCGTGCAGCGAGTTGCGCTGGCTGCCGATGATGCGCACGGGGCGCAGGTCACCGACCTGGGCGCGGTCGGTGTCGACGAAGACGGAGTGCAGATAGTCGGACTTGCCGATCATCTGGCCCGCCTCGCGGCCCGCCTTCTCGAACAGCACGTTGACGGTGCGACCGATCATGCCGTCCTGGACCGCATGCTGCTGACGGGTCAGCAGGGCCTGCAGCTCCTGCAAGCGGGCGTCGGCCACGGTGGCGTCGACCTCGGGGCGGTCATAGGCGGGGGTGCCCGGACGCGGCGAGTACTTGAAGCTGTACGCCATGCCGAAGCCCACCTGTTCGATCAGGCGCAGGGTGTCGGCGTGATCCTGGTCCGTCTCTCCGGGAAAGCCGACGATGAAGTCGCTGGTCAGCAGGATGTCGGGACGCGCCGTGCGGATGCGGTCGATCAGGCGCAGGTACTGGTCCGCGGTGTGCTTGCGGTTCATCGCCTTGAGGATGCGGTCGCTGCCCGACTGCACGGGCAGGTGCAGATAGGGCATCAGCTGGGGCACATCGCGATGCGCCTCGATCAGGTCATCGGCCATGTCGTTGGGATGGCTGGTGGTATAGCGGATCCGCAGCAGTCCGTCGATCTCGCCCAGGGCGCGGATCAGGGCGCCGAAACCGCCCGGGCCCCCATGCCAGCCGTTGACGTTCTGGCCCAGCAGGGTGATCTCGCGCACGCCGCGTCCGACCAAGTCGCGGGCCTCGGACAAGATGCGTTCGGCGGGGCGGCTGACCTCGGCGCCGCGGGTATAGGGCACCACGCAAAAGGCGCAGAACTTGTCGCAGCCCTCCTGCACGGTCAGGAAGGCCGCCGGCGCGCGACGGGTCGCGCGGGGGGCGGGCAGGTGGTCGAACTTGTCTTCCTCGGGGAAATCGGTGTCGATGGCGGGCGCCTCGCCGCGCACCATGGCGGGCAGGCGGTGATAGGTCTGCGGCCCGACGACCAGATCGACCAGCGGCATCCGGCGGATGATCTCGGCCCCCTCGGCCTGGGCCACGCAGCCCGCGACACCGACCTTCAGGTCGGGGCGCGCGGCCTTCAGCGGCTTCAGCCGGCCCAGGTCGCTGTACAGCTTTTCGGCCGCCTTCTCGCGGATGTGGCAGGTGTTCAGCAGGACCATGTCCGCGTCCGACTGATCCTCGGTCAGGACATAGCCCTCGGCGCCCATCGCCTCGGCCATGCGCTGGCTGTCATAGACGTTCATCTGGCACCCGTAGGTCTTGATGAACAGTTTCTTCGCGGCCGGGTTATGGGCGGTCATGTCATGCCTGTTCCTGAAGGTCGCGCAGCGATACAGGAAATGCAGGCTTTTGGAAAGGCACGGGATGGAGAGCGACCTGACCACCATCCGCAACATCGGCCCCGCCACCGCGCAGGCGCTGATCGCGGCCGGCGTGCCGGACGCGGCGGCGCTGCGGGCGATGGGGGCGGACGCGGCCTATCGCGCCTTGATGGACGCCGGAGAGCGTCCGCATTTCATCGGATATTACGTGCTGCACATGGCGCTGCAGGGGCGGCCGTGGAACGACTGCAAGGGCGCCGAAAAGGCCGCCCTGCGCGCGCGCTTCGACGCGCTGGTGGGCGATCGCCGCCCGATGACGGCGCTGGAGGCGGCGCTGGACCAGATCGGCCTGCGCCGCCCCTGACGGCCTACTGACCGGCGTTCTTGGTTTCGAACATCAGCCCCTTGGCGCTGCGATCGGGAAAGCCCGGCCAATAGCTGTGGGTCGCATCGGGCGTGCCCGCGTCATCGACCGACCAGACCCCGTCCTCGGCATCGGGCACCAGGTCCAGGAAGGCGCCGCGATCCTCGCCCTTCAGGTGCTGGTCCAGGAAGGCCGTGGTGAAATGCTGCAGGACGTTGTTCATCCGCACGCTGTCCCAGACCGGATCGGCATAATGGTCGAAGGGCGCGCGGCCCAGGGATTCCGAGAAGGCCCAGGCCTCGACCGGGGCGGGGATCGGGGCGGCGGCGTTGTGGTTGGCATGATCGAAGGTCAGAAGGTGCCGTGTCGCCGCGGTCGTCTGATCGAAGATCTGCCGGATCGCGTCATAGATCGACACGTCGTCATCGCTGCCCGCGACCAGCAGCAGCGGCTTGGTCATGCCGGCCAGCCCGTCCGCGTCCCAGAACTCGTGCTGGCGGCCCCAGGGGGCGATGGCCACGATGGCCTTGACGCGCGGATCGACCAGGGCGGCGTGATCCTCGCTGCCCGCGGCCAGCCGGGACAGCAGCTTCTGCGGCGGGATGAAGCGTTCGGGCTCGGTCCGGTCGATGGCGGTCTGCGACAGGCCCGCGCCGCCAAAGATCATCGCGCCGTATCCGCCCATGGAATAGCCCACGACGGCCGCCGTGTCGGCATCGGTGATCGCGCCGATCTCGTCCTCAAGCCCGGCCATGCTGTCCAGCAGGAACCGCTGGTCCACCGCCCGGTTCACCAGGGTCGAGGCAAACGCCCCCATGTCGTCGTACGTGCTGTCGGGATGGTCTGCGGCGACCACGACATAGCCCTTGGAGGCCAGGTTCTCGGCCAGGTGGCTCATCAGATAGCGGTTGCCGGGATAGCCGTGCGACAGGATGACCAGAGGGAACGACCCCTCGGCCGGCGCTGCGTCGCGGGCGGCGCTGCCGGACAGGGTGGTGGGCGTGACCCCGTCGCGCAGCATCGTGTCATAGGTGGTGCCGGGTTCGGTGCCGTCGGCGGCGGGATACCAGATCTCTGCCTGCAGGGTGCGTTCCGCGGTGGGGGGCGTGCCCGTGGCGGTGGTCGCGATCACGTCGATGCGGTCCGGGTCGGTGAAGCTGGCGGCGCGCACGCCGACCGGATGCGGGCCGCGCGCGGCCAGTTCCGGCGCGTCGGGGCGGATCAGGTCGATGCGGTTTTCGGACAGGGCGGGGGCGGCGCAGGCCAGGGTGGCGGCAGCGGCCAGCATCAGGTGTCTCATGGGGGCTCCTCCGGCGGTTCGGGCGAACTGTGCCCCGGTTGCACGATCTGCACAAGCGTCCCCCATTGAACGCCGCCCGGCGCCCGGCTAGCCTGCCCCCAAGATCCGGCAAGGAGACCGACCATGACCACCCCGCAAAGCTGGGAAGCACGCGCCGACGAATACTCGCTGTACGGCTTCACCGACCTGCCAAGCGTCCACAAGCGCGGCGCCGTCGTCCTGACCCATGGCGAGGGCCCCTATGTCGTCGACGTGAACGGCAATCGCTATCTGGATGCCAATTCGGGCCTGTGGAACATGGTCGCAGGCTTTGACCACAAGGGCCTGGCCCAGGCCGCCAAGGATCAGTACGACCGCTTTCCGGGCTATCACGCGTTCTTCGGGCGGATGTCCGACCAGACCGTGATGCTGTCGGAAAAGCTGGTCGAGGTGTCGCCGTTTTCGCGTGGCAAGGTGTTCTACACGAACTCCGGCTCCGAGGCGAACGACACCATGGTCAAGATGCTGTGGTTCATGCATGCCAGCGAGGGCAATCCGCAAAAGCGCAAGATCCTGACGCGCTGGAACGCCTATCACGGTGTGACCGCCGTGTCGGCCAGCATGACCGGCAAGCCCTATAACGAGGTGTTCGGCCTGCCTCTGCCGGGCTTCATCCATCTGACCTGCCCGCATTACTGGCGTTTCGGAGAGGAAGGGGAGACCGAGGCGGCGTTCACGCAGCGCTTGGCGCGCGAGCTGGACGAGACGATCCAGCGCGAGGGCGCGGACACCATCGCGGGCTTTTTCGCGGAACCCGTGCAGGGTGCGGGTGGGGTTATTCCGCCGTCCGAGGGGTATTTCCAGGCAATCCTGCCGGTGCTGAAAAAGCACGGCATCCCGATGATCGCGGACGAGGTGATCACCGGGTTCGGACGGACGGGCAACACCTGGGGGTCTGTGACCTATGATTTCGTCCCCGACGCGATCATCAGCTCCAAGAACCTGACGGCGGGGCTGTTCCCGATGGGCGCGGTGATCCTGGGGCCGGAACTGACCGACCGCCTGCAGGCCGCCATCGACAAGATCGAGGAGTTCCCGCACGGCTTCACCGCGTCGGGCCATCCGGTCGGCTGCGCGATCGCGTTGAAGGCCATCGACGTGGTGATGAACGAGGGGCTGGCGCAGAACGTCATCGACCTGGCCCCGCGCTTCGAGGACGGGCTGCGGCAGCTGGCGCAGAACCCGAACATCGGCGAATATCGCGGCGTGGGCTTCATGTGGGCGCTGGAGGCGGTGCGCGACAAGGCGACCAAGACGCCCTTTGAGGGGCATCTGTCGGTCAGCGAGCGGATTGCCAACACCTGCACCGACATGGGTCTGATCTGTCGCCCCCTGGGGCAGTCGATCGTGCTGTGCCCGCCCTTCATCCTGACGCCCGCGCAGATGGACGAGATGTTCGAGAAGCTGGACAAGGCCTTGGGCAAGGTCTTTGCCGAGCTGGCCTGAGCGAGGGGCGGGGATGGGTTTCGGAAAGATCGCCGGATGATACCCGCACGGTATGCCCCGATCCTGTTCGGCTTCTTCCTGTCGGGGCTGATGTCGTCGCTGGTGTCGGGGATCGCCACGGTCCGGGCGGTGGGTCTGTCCGACGGGGTCGCGGGGCTGTGGATGGGGAACTGGCTGTCCAGTTGGGCGGTGGCCTTTCCGGCGGTGCTGGTGGTGGCCCCAGTGACGCGGCATCTGGTCGCGCGACTGACGCGGGCCTGACGACGACCCTGTCGGGCGGTTGCGCATGGCGCGGGGGGCGCCTGCGGGTCGTAAGAACCAGTCTGGCCGACCATGCGCCGCGATCGCGCCCCGGGCCGCGGGCCCGTGCTATCGCGATAGCCGTATCGGTTGACCCGTGGTGACCTGCGGTCCATCCGCGGTCATGCGGATCGCGACGGCGCCGCTGCTGCGGAGTCGTTTCGGGTCCAGCAGCAGGCAGCGCGGCTTGCCGTCGACGTCGACGGGTTCGGTCGCGACCACGATGCGGTCGGGACGACAGGCGGCGGCGGCGCGGGCCCCCGACCCCTTTCCGGTCAGGTGCCAGACCTGCCAGCCGCCGGAAAGGGTCGCCTGCCGGTCGCGGCGGTCGCCGGTCCAGGCCGGGCGGGCGGCGGCGGTTTCCTGGTCGGCCATGTCGCCGTCCTCCTGCAGCCAGGTCGAGACGACGAAGGCGCCGCCCGAGGGTTTCGAGATGGCGCGGCCCTCGGGGGTCATCAGGCCCACGGCCTCGCCCTCCGGCGCGATCAGCAGCAGCGGGCGGCGGGCATTCATCCACAGCGCGGCGGCGGCGATCAGCAGCGTCATCGCCAGCACGAAGCCTGCCTGCGTCAGCACCCCACGCCGCGCCGCGGGGCGCCAGCAGAGGATGCCCAGCACCGCGCCAAAGCCCATCAGCGGCACCACGGCGGCGGGCGGCTTGGCCACACCGGTCACCGCCCCGCCCAGATCAGCCACGAATCGCGCAACCCACAGCATCCATTCCGTGCCGATGCCCATGACCCACAGGGCCGGCGCCTCCAGCCCGACCAGGGCCAGGAGGGCGCCGATGACGCCCGCGGGCATCACCAGCGTGCCCATGACCGGCACCGCCAGCAGGTTCGCCAGCAGACCGTATTGCGCCATGCGGTTGAAATGCGCCGCGGCGATGGGCGATGTCGCCACGGCGGCGATCAGCGACGACACGATCAGCATCGCCACCGGGCGCAGCCACCATGGCAGGCGCGGGGACACCCGCGCCCAGGGGCCATAGACCAGGATCAAGGCCACGGTGGCGGCAAAGCTCATCTGGAAGCCGGCGCTGACGACGGCCTCGGGCGAATAGATCAGCACGATGGTCGCGGCCAGGGCGACCGTGCGCAGGGAAATCGCCCGCCTGTCGGCGATGATCGCGCCCAGCATGACGGCGACCATGATGAACGACCGTTCGGTCGCGACCCCGCCGCCGGACAGCCACAGATAGGCCGCCGCCGCCGCCAGCGCGATGCCGGCCGCCCATTTGTGCATCGGTCGCGCCAGGCCGATCCCCACGCCCTGCACCCCCACCAGGACCATGCGCACCGCGCCATAGACGAAGGCCGCCAGCATCCCCATGTGCAGCCCCGAGATCGAGATGATGTGGTAGAGGTTCGAGGCACGCATCACCTCGTTCGTCTCCTCGGCGATGCCGGAGCGGTCGCCGGTCATCAGGGCCGAGGCCACCGCGCCGGCCTGTCCGCCGATGCGGTCCTGGATCGCGGCGCTGATCGACATGCGCGCCCGGTGTGCCCACCATACGCCCCCCTGCGGCGGCGCCACGGCCATGATCGGCGTGCGCGAATAGCCGACGGCGCCCAGGCCGTCGAACCATGCGAACATCCGGAAATCGAAGCTGCCCGGAGACGACGGCGCCGGGGGCGGGCCCAGATGCCCGGTCAGCATCACCCGCTGGCCCAGGGGCGGCAATGCGTCGTCGCCCATCAGCGACAGGCGCACCCGCGCGGGCGTGCGGTCGGGCGACAGGTCATGCAGCACGACCCCGTCCAGCGTCAGGCGCATCCGGTCGCGCCCCGACCGGTCGATCTGGATCACCCGCCCCTCGACCGGGCCGTAATAGCGCCATTCCAAGACCGGGGCCGCGACATGCGCGGCGCGGAACGCGACCAGGCCGGTGCCGGCGATCACGAAGGACAGCGCCAGTGCGGCCAGATGGACGGCATCGGCCTGCGGCCAGCCGATCCGGCCTCGGTCGGCCCAAAGGGGCGCGTGGCGTGCGATGGTCAGTAACAGCGCCAGCAGGCAGGCCATCACCGTCCAATGGGCCGCGCCGAACAGCGTCGGATGCAGGAACCACAGCCCGATCCCGGCCGACAGGCAGACCGGCACCCAGGGAAACAGTCCCGCGCGCAGCGCCGCGGCGGGGCGCGGGGCGGCCACAGGGCGGGTTGCGGTCTGAGGCAGGGGAGGCGCGACCGCACCCGATTGGGGCAACATCCTTGTCCTTTCGCGACCCGGTGACTATCACTTGGCCGCAAGATGGCACGGGGATGCTTACCAAAGCGTTAACGCCGTGCCGCGCCAGACCCTGCCCGAAGGCCGCCATGACCCAGATCGTTACCCGTTTCGCCCCCTCTCCCACCGGATACCTGCATGTGGGCGGCGCCCGGACGGCGCTGTTCAACTGGCTGTTCGCGCGGGGGCGGGGCGGCAAGTTCCTGTTGCGGATCGAGGATACGGACCGCGCCCGCTCGACCCCCGAGGCCACCGCGGCAATCCTGAAGGGCCTGACCTGGCTGGGCCTGGACTGGGACGGCGAACCCGTCAGCCAGTTCGAACGCAAGGATCGCCACGCCGAGGTCGCCCGCCAGATGCTGGACCAGGGCACGGCCTACAAGTGCTTTTCCACCACCGACGAGATCGCGGCCTGGCGCGAGGCGGACCCGCGCCAGCCCTTCCTCAGCCCGTGGCGCGATGCGACCGACCTGCCCGACGCGCCCTATGCGATCCGCCTCAAGGCGCCGCGCGACGGAGAGACGGTGATCGACGATCAGGTGCAGGGCGCGGTGCGCGTCGCCAACGACCAGCTGGACGACATGGTGCTGCTGCGCAGCGACGGGACGCCCACCTACATGCTGGCCGTGGTGGTGGACGATCACGACATGGGCGTGACCCACGTGATCCGGGGCGACGACCACCTGACCAACACCGCGCGCCAGATCCAGATCATCGACGCGATGGGCTGGCCGCGCCCGACCTATGCCCATATCCCGCTGATCCACGGAGAGGACGGCAAGAAGCTGTCCAAGCGTCACGGCGCGGTGGGGCTGCACGAATTCGCGGTGCTTGGCTATCCGCCGGCGGCGATGCGCAACTATCTGGCGCGGCTTGGCTGGAGCCATGGCGACGACGAGCTGTTCGACGATGCCCAGGCCCGCGAGTGGTTCGGGCTGGAGGGGATCGGACGCGCGCCCGCGCGCCTGGACTTCAAGAAGCTGGAACATGTCAGCGGTCACCATATCGGGCGGATGCGCGACGATCAGGTGCTGGCCGCGCTGCAGGATTACCTGTCGGAAACCGGCGCGCCTGCGCTGACCGACACGCAGCGCAGCCGCATCCTGGCGGCGATGGGCGCATTGAAGGAAAAGGCGAAAACGCTGCCCGGACTGCTGGACCAGGCGCGGTTCGCGATGATCGAACGCCCCATCACGGTCGAGGAGAAGGCGGCGCGCAACCTGGATACGGTATCCCGTGGTATGCTGAAATCATTGACTGCTGCGGTGCAGAATGCTAGCTGGACCCGAGACGATCTGGAGGAGGCGGCCCAGCAGGTTGCCACGGAAAACGGTGTCGGACTGGGCAAGATCGCGGCACCGCTGCGCGCCGCCCTGGCCGGAACGAGCGCCACCCCCAGTGTGTTCGACATGATGACTGCGCTTGGCCGCGACGAAACGCTGGCCCGGCTGCAGGACCAGACCGATTTGGCAGGCTGAAGCCTGCCCTCACATGCCAGGGCTGTCTGACGGGTTTACGCGACGGACCGCCCGGCCTTAGCCGGAAGGACGCCTTTGCATGGCCGACAAGACCGCTAAACTGCACCTGAACGGGCAGGACTATGACCTGCCCATCCTGTCGCCCACCAAGGGCCCGGACGTTCTGGACATCCGCAAGCTGTATGGCCAGGCGGACGTCTTCACCTATGACCCCGGCTTCACCTCGACCGCCAGCTGCGATTCGACGATCACCTTCATCGACGGCGACAAGGGCGAGCTGTGGTATCGCGGCTATCCGATCGAGCAGCTGGCCGCCAAGTCCTGCTATCTGGAGGTCTGCTATCTGCTGCTGTACGGCGAACTGCCGACCGAGGCGCAGATGGACGACTTCCGCGCCCGCGTCACGCGCCACACGATGGTGCACGAGCAGATGCACAACTTCTTCCGCGGCTTCCGTCGCGACGCGCATCCGATGGCGACCATGGTCGGCGTCGTGGGCGCCATGTCCGCCTTCTATCACGATTCGACCGACGTGAACGATGAGTGGCAGCGCGAGGTCGCGGCGATCCGCCTGATCGCCAAGCTGCCCACGATCGCGGCGATGGCCTATAAATACTCGATCGGCCAGCCCTTCGTCTATCCGCAGAACGACCTGGATTACGCGTCGAACTTCCTGAACATGTGCTTCTCGGTCCCGGCCGAGAAATACGAGGTGAACCCGGCCCTGGCCCGCGCCATGGACCGCATCTTCACCCTGCATGCCGATCACGAGCAGAACGCGTCCACCTCGACCGTGCGCCTGGCGGGATCGTCGGGGGCGAACCCGTTTGCCTGCATCGCGGCGGGCATCGCCTGCCTGTGGGGGCCCGCCCATGGCGGCGCCAACCAGGCCTGCCTGGAGATGCTGCGCGAGATCGGCACCGTCGACCGGATCCCGGAATACATCGCCAAGGCCAAGGACAAGTCCGACCCGTTCAAGCTGATGGGGTTCGGCCACCGGGTCTACAAGAACTTCGACCCGCGCGCGACGGTCATGAAGGAATCGGCCGACGAGGTCCTGGATCTGCTGGGCGTGGGCGACAACCCGACGCTGCAGGTCGCCAAGGAGCTGGAGAAGATCGCGCTGGAGGACGAGTACTTCATCGAGAAGAAGCTGTACCCCAACGTCGATTTCTATTCGGGCATCATCCTGGAGGCGATGGGCTTCCCCACGTCGATGTTCACGCCGATCTTCGCGCTGTCGCGCACGGTGGGCTGGATCGCGCAGTGGAAAGAGATGATCGGCGATCCGCAGAACAAGATCGGCCGTCCGCGCCAGCTGTATGTCGGCAGCGACCGCCGCGACTATGTGGACCTGAAGGCGCGCTGAGCGTCCTGGCAGGTCAGGCATGGGGGTCCCTTCGGGGGCCCCTTTTTCGTGGTTGCGCGGGGGGACGCGCGGTGGCAAGGGACCGGACATGAGCGAGATCGAACAGACAGGCGCCACCCGGCTGGCGCTGGTGACGGGGGCCTCTCGGGGGCTTGGGGCGGCGCTGGCAGAGGGGCTGGCGGCGCAGGGCTATCACGTGCTGGCGGTCGCGCGGACCGTGGGCGCTCTGGAGGAGCTGGACGACCGCATCCGTGCGGCCGGTGGCCAGGCGACACTGGCGCCAATGGACGTGACCGAACCCGAGGCGATGAAGCAGATGACCCAGGCCATCGCCGGCCGGTGGGGCGGGCTGGACCTGTGGGCGCATTGCGCGGTTCATGCGGCGCCGATGTCGCCGGCACCTCATATCGAAGGGCGCGACTGGTCCAAGTCGATGCTGGTCAATGTCGAGGTTACCCGCGGCCTGATTGCCATGCTGGAGCCGCTGCTGCGCCAGCGCCGGGGAACGGCGCTGTTCTTTGACGATGCGCGGGGCGGGCAGAAGTTCTTTGGCGCCTATGGCGCGTCCAAGGCCGCGCAGATCGCGTTGGCGCGCAGCTGGCAGGCCGAGACGGTGCAGACCGGCCCGCGGATCTTGATCGATACGCCGGCGCCCATGCCGACCGCGGTCCGTGCGCGGTTCCATCCGGGCGAGGATCGCGGCGCGCTGGCACCGTGCAGGGACGAGGCGGCGCGCATCCTGTCGCTGTTGTGAGGTTTGCGTCCCGCGGCGGCGCGGGGGGCTGCCTGCCCCCCGCACCCCCCGGATGTCACACCTGGCCGAGCGGTTCGGTCGCCGCCGTCAGCCAGTCCAGATCCTGCCCCTGAAGATCGGGCGACAGGCTGGTCCGAACCTGGGCATGATAGGCGTCCAGCCAGGCGACATCGTCGGCCGACAGCGCGGCGCGGTCGATCAGGCGGCGGTCGATGGGGCACAGCGTCAGCGTGTCGAAGCCCAGCATCTGGCGGCCCGGTTCGGCATCGGCCTGGGTCACGACGATCAGATTCTCGATCCGGATGCCGAAGCTGCCTTCGCGATAGTAGCCGGGCTCGTTCGACAGGATCATGCCGGGTTCCAGCGGCACGTCGCTGACGCGGCTGATCCGCGCCGGGCCTTCATGCACGCAAAGTGCCGCGCCGACGCCGTGGCCGGTGCCGTGATCGTAATCCAGACCCTGCGACCACAGGAACTGACGCGCCAGGGCGTCCAGATGCCCCCCGGTCACGCCGGTCGGAAAGCGCGCCCGCGACAGGGCGATCATGCCGCGCAGCACCGCGGTGAAGGGCCCGACCGCGTCCGGGCGCGGATCGCCCAGGGGCACGGTGCGGGTGATGTCGGTGGTGCCGTCGGCGTATTGGCCGCCGGAATCGATCAGCAGCAGGTCGCCCGCGGCCAACCGACGGTTGGTCGCCTCGGTCACGCGGTAATGGACGATGGCGCCGTTCGGACCGGCGCCCATGATCGTGTCGAAGCTGATGTCGAGGATGCCCTGATCACGGCGCAGCCCCTCCAGTTGGCGCACCACGTCGATCTCGGACAGGGCGGCGGGGTCCTGACGGTCTAGCCATGCCAACAGGCGCACCATGGCCACCCCGTCGCGGTGATGGGCGCTGCGCATGCCCGAAAGCTCTGCCGCGTTCTTGCGGGCCTTGGGCAGGACGGCGGGGTCGGGGCCTGCGACGACGGTGGTGCCCGCGGCCTCCAGGATGCGGAACGCGGCCTCGGGCGCGGAGCCGGGATCGAGGCGCACGGGGCCTTCGAGGTCGGTCAGCGCCGCAGCCAGCGCGTCATGCGGCAAAATGTGGACATGATTGCCCAGATGCGCCCGCAGGTCGGCGTCGAACTTGGCCGGGTCCGCGAACAGCGCCAGATCGCCGCTGTCCGACAGCACCGCAAAGGATTGCACCACCGGGTTCTTGGGCAGGTCGCTGCCGCGGATGTTCAGCAGCCAGGATATCGAGTCGGGCAGCGTCAGCAGCGCCGCTGCCTGCCCCTGCGCCTTGAGATCGGTGGCCAGGCGGGCGCGTTTCTGCGCCGCGCTCTCTCCGGCGATGGCGTCGGGGTGGATGCGGACAGGGCCCACGGGCGGGGCGGGGCGGTCGGGCCAGATCGCGTCGACCGGATTGTGGTCCAGCGCGATCAGGGCGATGCCGGTGTCGGTCAGCGCGCCCTCCATCCCGGCGATCTCCTTGCGGGTGTGCAGCCAGGGGTCGAAACCCACGCGCCCGCCTTGGGGCAAGGCCTTGGCCAGCCAGGCGGAGGGACGCGTCTCGGGCCAGTGCACCGGGGTGAAATGACCAAGGTCGATCTGGCTGCGCAACTGCACGCGATAGCGGCCGTCGATGAAGACGCCCGCTTGGTCAGCCGTCACGATCGCGAATCCCGCGCTGCCGGTGAACCCGGTCAGCCAAGCCAGCCGGGCGTCGGCATCGGCGACGTATTCGCCCTGATGCACGTCCGCCCGCGGCACGATGACCGCGTCCAGCTGTTCGCGGGCCATCAGATGGCGAAGGGTACTCAGGCGGGCGGCATGATCGCCCCCGCCCGCCGGGTCGTCGAAGGTCTGAAAGCTCACAGCGCGATGGCCTCCATCACCTTGGGTTCGATCACGTCGACGCCGGACAGGGCGTCGATCAGCACCTGCGCCGACTGTTCCAGCAGGGGGAAGGTCTTGTAATGGCAGGGGATCACGGTCTTGAAGTCGAAATAGCGCTTGGCCGCATAGGCCGCGCGCGACATGTCCATGGTGAAATGCCCGCCCGCGCACAGGATGCCGATGTCTGGCTTGTGCAGGTCGCCCATCCATTCCATGTCGGCCATGATGTCGGTGTCGCCCGAGACATAGATCACATGCCCGTCGCCCGCGATCATGTAACCCGATTCGTGGCCCGCGTAGACCGGACCGTCCGGCCCGCTGATCGAGCTGGAATGCGTCGCGTTCACCATCGTCACCTGCGCGCCGCCCAGATCGACCGTGCCGCCCTTGTTGAAGCCGATGCCCTCGATCTTGTCGGTCTTTTCCCAATGGCCGATCAGGTCGAAGATGCCCACGACGGGGATCTTCAGCTCCTTGGCCAGGGCCAGCGTGTCGCCGGTATGATCGCCATGGCCGTGGGTGATCAGGATATGCGTGGCGCCGTCGATGGCCTCGGCGCGCCGGTCGTCGGGAAAGACGGGGTTTCCGCTGAACCAGGGGTCGATCAGGATCACGGCCTGTTCGATCTGCAGACGAAAGCCGGAATGGCCAAGCCAAGTCAGTTTCATGGGGTCTCCTTCGCGCTGTCGCGGCAGGTTAGCGGCCGCGTCCGGTCGTGACCAGAACCCCCGGCGGGGTCAAAGGTTGCCGGTCGCGGGTGCCGCATCGTCCAGGCGCAGGCGCAGGCGTTCCCGCCCGCCCCAGGTCGACAGCTCCAGCTTGCCGGCCAGGTGGAACCGCCGCCCCTTGGCGCCGATCAGGCCGGGACCAAGCGGGCCGTCCATCGCGCCCCAGGCCACGGCCTCCATCGGGGGGCTGCCGGGGCTGCGGAACTGCAGGCGCAGGTGGCGGTCACCCATGGTGGCGGCGCTGTCGATCAGCTGGTCGGAAAACGCAAAGCGCGGCGCGGGGGCGGCCTGCCCGAAGGGACCGGCATCCTCCAGCATGCGGTACATGGGCGCGGTGGCACCCGACGGCTCCAAAAGGCCCGAAATGCGCAGTTCGCCCGACCCGGTGCGGCCCGCCAGATCGCGGGCGATCAGCTCGGCCAGCCGGTCCATCGCGGCGGGGATCTTTGCCTCCTCGACGGTCAGGCCTGCGGCCATGGTATGCCCGCCGCCCTTTTGCAGCAGACCCTCATGCGCCAGACGCTGGATCGCGCGGCCCAGATCGACGCCGGGAACCGACCGGGCGCTGCCCTTGCCGATGCCGTGATCGACCCCGATCACCACGGATGGCAGATCGGTCGCCTCCTTGACGCGGGCGGCGACGATGCCCACCACGCCCGGATGCCAGCCCGCGCCCGCGGCCCAGGACAGGCGCGCATCGCCCCGCGCCTCGACCTGGGACAGGGCCTCCAGGCGGACGGCGGCCTCGATCGTGCGGCGGTCGCTGTTCAGCGCGTCCAGCTGACGGGCCAGCTGATCGGCCTGCGACGCGTCGCGGCAGGACAGGCACAGCGCGCCCAGATCGGCGCGACCCACGCGCCCACCCGCATTGATGCGCGGACCCAGCAGGAAGCCCAGGTGGAACGCGCTTGGCGCGCCGTCCAGCCGGGCGATGTCGGACAGCGCGACCAGACCCGCCCGCTGCCTGCGCGCCATCACGGCCAGCCCCTGGCGGACAAAGGCGCGGTTGACGCCGATCAGCGGCGCGACATCGGCGACCGTGGCCAGCGCAACCAGATCCAGCATCGCCATCAGGTCCGGTTGCGGCAGGCCCCGCTGGCGCAGCACGCGACCGGCCTGAACCAGCGTCAGGAACACCACGCCCGCGGCGCACAGATGGCCCAGGGCGCCGTTCTCGTCCATGCGGTTGGGGTTCACGACGGCCAGCGCGGGGGGCAGGGTCTCTCCGCCCAGGTGGTGGTCCAGAACGATCACGTCGCAGCCCGCGGCGGCGACCAGCGCGTCATGCGACAGCGTCCCGCAGTCGACGCAGACGATCAGGTCGTGCGCCGCCGCCAGCGCGGTCATGGCGGGGACGTTGGGGCCATAGCCCTCGTCGATCCGGTCGGGGATATAGAGCGTCGCCTGGCGCCCGTGCTGGTGCAGCCAGTCGATCAGCAGGGCGGCCGACGATCCGCCGTCGACATCGTAATCGGCAAAGATCGCGATGCGCTGGCCGTTGACGGCGGCATCGACCAGCCGTTCGGCGGCGACGTCCATGTCGCGCAGGGTCAGCGGGTCCGGCAGCAGGTCGCGCAGCTTGGGTGCCAGGAACCCGGCCGCCTCGGAAGGCGGCACGCCGCGTTCGGCCAGCACGCGGGCCACCGGCAGGGGCAGGGCCGCCTGCTGGGCCAGTCCTTCGGCCAGCCGTTCCAGATCGGCGGGCGGTCCGATCCACCGCCGCCCGGTCAACGAGCTGTCGATGCCCAGAAATGCCGTCATGTGTCTTCTTTGTCCAAAGGCCCCGGGGTCGTCCCGGGACGGGACAGGGGGGCGCGGGGCCCCCCCTTACCTCACTTCACCGGGTTGCGATAGGTCATGCGCCGCACCGATCCGGTCTTGGACCGCATCAGGATGGTCTCGGTCGTCAGGTATCCCGGCTCGCGCTTGACGCCGGCGACGATCGAGCCGTCGGTGACGCCGGTCGCGGCAAAGATCACGTCGTCGGTGACCAGGTCGTCGCGGGCATAGATGCGGTCCAGGTCGGTGATCCCGGCCTTCTTCGCGCGTCCGCGTTCGTCGTCGTTGCGGAACATCAGCCGGCCCCACATCTGCCCGCCCATGCATTTCAGCGCGGCCGCGGCCAGGACGCCCTCGGGCGCGCCGCCCGAACCCATGTACATGTCGATGCCGGTCAGCTCGGCCTCGGCGCAGTGGATCACGCCGGCCACGTCGCCGTCGGTGATCAGGCGGATCGCGGCGCCGGTCTGGCGAACCTCGGCGATCATCTCCTCATGGCGCGGACGCTCCAGGATACAGACGGTGATGTCGCCGTCCTCGCAGCCGCGGGCGCGGGCCAGGGCGCGCACGCGTTCGGCCGGGCTCATGTCCAGGCTGACGACATCCTTGGGATAGCCCGGCCCCACGGCCAGCTTGTCCATATAGACGTCGGGCGCGTGCAGCAGCGTGCCGCGCGGCGCCATCGCGATGACGGTCAGCGCGTTCGGCATGTCCTTGGCGGTCAGGGTGGTGCCCTCCAGCGGGTCCAGCGCGATGTCCACCTCGGGGCCCTCGCCGGTGCCGACCTCCTCGCCGATGAACAGCATCGGCGCCTCGTCGCGCTCGCCCTCGCCGATGACGACGACGCCCTTGATGTCCAGCATGTTCAGCTGGTCGCGCATCGCGTTCACCGCGGCCTGATCGGCGGCCTTCTCGTCGCCGCGGCCGATCAGCCGGGCCGAGGCATGGGCTGCCGCCTCGCTGACGCGGGCCAGCCCCAGGGACAGCATCCTGTCGTTGAAATCCTTCGGCGCGGTCATGTCCCTCATCCCTTCGTGCTGCAGGTTGGGGGCTTTCTAGGGGGCGGGACAGGGGGCAGCAAGCCTGACGGCGCTAACGGTCCGGGCTTTCCGACAGTTCCAGCGCCAGCGCGTGGATCCGCGGCACGATGTCGCCCAGGGTCGCATGGACCAGGCGGTGCTGCTGGATCCGCGTCAGCCCGGCAAAGGCAGGGCTGGCCATGCGGATGCGGAAATGGCTTTCGCCCCCGTCGCGAAAGCCTGCATGGCCGCGATGATCCTCGCTTTCGTCCAGCACCTGCAGGGTAGTGGGCTGCAGGGCTGCCAGCCGTTCGGTCATCTGGTCCGCGATCATCCGCATATCCTTTCCGTCAAGGGGTTTCATGTCCCGTCAGATAGCCTAAACTGCCCGCCTTGAGTCGCAAAGGTGCCCCAGGATGAGCAAGAACGACCCGTTCGGTTTCGACATTTCCGCCGCCAAGGACAAGAAGCGCAAGACCAAAGGGCGGCGCGGCATGTCGGGGGCGTTCGAGACCTCGACCCGCACCTGCGAGCGCGAGGGATGCGACGAGCCGGGCCAGTATCGCGCACCCAAGAACCCGCGCAACCTCGACGACTACTTCTGGTTCTGCAAAGAGCACGTCCGCGATTACAACGCGAACTGGAACTACTTCCAGGGCCAGTCCGAGGAGGAGTTCCAGCAGTTCATCGACAATGCGACGGTCTGGGAACGCCCCACCAAGCCCTTCGGTCGCGCCGCGGCCGAGGACAAGTGGGCCCGCCACGGCGTCAGCGACCCGCTGGAGATCCTGGGCGCGAACGGCACCGCGCCGGAATCGCGCGCGCAGTCCAGCGCGCGCAAGCTGCCGCCCACCGAACGCCGCGCCCTGGACATCCTGGAGGCCAAGGATCACTGGACCCGCGCCGAGATCCGCAAGCAGTACAAATCGCTGGTCAAGGACCTGCACCCCGACATGAACGGCGGCGACCGTTCCGACGAGGATCGCCTGTCCGAAGTGGTCTGGGCCTGGGATCAGATCAAGGAAAGCCGGTTCATCCGCGACTAGGGTCGCCAGGCGGACAACGTCAGGCCGCGCGCCCCCGGCGGCGCGGCCACAGGGCCAGGCCCAGAACCAGCAGCAGCAGCGTCACGACCGGCACGTTCCCGACCGCCAGCCACGGCGTCGCGGGCAGCGCGCCGGGCAGCGCGGCGTCGATCTTTCCGGGCTGGTTCAGGGGCAGGCTGTCCAGGATGCGCCCGCGGGCGTCCACCACCGCGCTGACCCCTGTATTCGCGGCGCGTACCAGCGGCAGCCCCGTCTCGATCGCGCGCAGGCGGGCTTGGTCCAGATGCTGGTACGGGCCCGACAGGGTGCCGAACCATGCGTCGTTGGTGGCCTGCAGCAGCCAGCCGGGGCGCTGGTCCAGATGGCGCAGGTGCTGGGGAAAGATCGCCTCATAGCAGATCAGCGGCTGAAAGTCGGGAACGTCCGGCGCCGACATGATCTGCGGTCCGGGACCGGTGGAATAGCCGTTGCCCTGCCGCGCGGCAAAGGCGCCGATGCCCAGATGGGCCAGTGCGTCGCCCCAGGGAACGTATTCGCCGAACGGCACCAGGTGGAACTTGTCATAGACCTGGGTGACCTGTCCGCCCGGCACGATGGTCGCAAGGCTGTTGAAGAAGCGGCTGCCCTCGCGGCGCTGGATGCCCATGACCAGAGGCGCGCCCGCGGCCTGGGACATCATCGGCAGGACCGCGTCGGCATCCTCCAGCAGGAAGTTCACGGCTGTCTCGGGCCAGATGACCAGATCGCGGGGGCCGGGTTCGGCGGACAGGTCCAGCAGGCGCTGGAAGAAGACCGTGGACCATTCGGGGTCCCACTTCAGGTGCTGCGCCGCATCGGGCTGCACGATCCGCAGGATGACGGGCCGGTCGGCAGGCACCGGTGCGGCCAGCCGCATCGTCCCCGCGATCCACGGACCTGCCAGCAGGGCCGCGGCCAGGGCTGTCGCCATCACCGCGCGCGCGCGTAACAGGACCGGCAGTGCGGCCAGCGCCATCGTCAGCGTGCCAAGGCCCAAAGCCCCGGTCCACGCGGCCATCTGGGCGACGGGCGTGTCGATCCATGCGTGGCCGATCTGGGCCCACGGAAAGCCGGTGAAGATCCAGCCGCGCAGCCAGTCCGACAGGACCAGTGCCGCAGCGATCGCCGTGGCCTGCGCAGCGGGACCACGGGACAGACGGGCGGCCACGCCGGCCGGCACCGCCCAGAACAGGGCACCCCCAAGCGCCATCAGGATCAGCGCAAAGGGGGCCATCCAGCCGTGGCGGGCAATGTCGACCAGGAAGGGTTCGGTGATCCAGGACAGCGACAGGGCGAACCAGCCAAAGCCCGCGGCCAGCACGTGCCAGAACACGGCGGCGGCGGGCAGGGGCGACAGGCGCCAGATCAGCGCGGCCATCGCCAGCGGCGTCGCGGCCCAGATGCCCAGGGGCGCAAGGCCCAGGGCGGCGATCAGGCCCAGGGCCAGATCGAGCAGAAGACTGCGCAGGGGCGGACGGCCCCCGCGCAGTCGGGATAGCGGGCGAGGCGTTCGGCGCATCAGGCCTGCGCGTCAGCGTCCTTGGGCTGCGCGTCGGCGTCGGCCTTCTTGCGGCGGGTACGCTTGGGCTTTTCCGGCGCGTCCGTCGCGGCATCGGCGGCGGGTGCATCGGCGGTCGCGGCCTTGCGGCGACGGGTGGGCTTGGGCGCATCGGCCGCGGCTTCGGCGGGGGCCTCTGCCGCATCGGTGGCGGGCTTGCGGCTGCGCGTCCGCTTGGGCTTGGGCGCTGTCTCCTCGACCGGCTCGACGGCGGGGGCTTCGGTTTCGGCCGTCTCGGCCTTCTTGCGGCCGCGGGTGCGCTTGGGCTTGGGTTCCGCGCCGGGTTCGACCGCCGGTGCCTCTGCCTGAACGGGCGTTTCGGCCACGGGCTGCGCGACTTGGGCGGCGTCGGCCGGCACGGTGTCGGGCTGCAGGGCCTTGGGTTGGGCTTCGACAGGGGCTTCGGTCGCCGTCTCGGCCTGCGCCTTGCCGCGACCGCGGCCGCGCGACCGGCGTGCGGGCTTGGGGGCGGGATCGGCGGCGGGGGCCTCTGCCACGGTTTCGGTCGGGGCGTCGTCCGACAGGCCGACGCTGCGCAGTTCGACCAGCATGAACTGGGGGATGTGATCGCCCATGCCCATCACCTGCGACCCGCGGTTGTCCTGATCGCGACCACGGCGTCCGTCGCGACGGTCATCCCGGCGGTCGCCGCGGCGGTCGTCACGACGATCCTCGCGGCGTTCGTCCTTGCGGGTCTCCTCGCGGCGCGGCTGCTCGGCGCGCGCTTCGGGTTCGGGGCGGGGTTCAGGCTGCGCTTTGGGCTCCATGCGGGCCTCCGGTTCGGCTGCGGTCGCGACGGGTGCGGGGGGCGCTGCGGCTTCCGCCTCGGGGCGGGGTTCGTCGCGACGGCGGCGACGGCCGCGTTCGCGCGATCCGCCCTTGCGATCCTCCGTGGCGTTGCCTTCGGCCTTGCGGTCGTCGCGCGCAGGTGCGTCGCCACCGGCAAATCCTGCCGGCGCCTCGACCCGCGGCAGCGAGGATTTCAGCAACTGCTCGATCGCGGCCAGATACTTGTCGTCGGACGGCACGGCGATGCTGATCGAGGTGCCAAGACGGCCCGCGCGGCCGGTGCGCCCGATGCGGTGGACATAGTCCTCGGCATGGCTGGGCAGGTCATAGTTGAAGACGTGGCTGACCGCCGGGATATCCAGGCCGCGCGCCGCGACGTCGGACGCGATCAGCAGGCGCAGCTTGCCGTCGCGGAACGATTCCAGCGTGCGGGTCCGCTGGCTCTGGTCCAGGTCGCCGTGGATCGGAGCCGCGTCGTATCCGTATTTCGCCAGTGACTTGGCGACGATGTCGACGTCGGTCTTGCGGTTGCAGAAGACGATGGCGTTGGTCAGCCCCTCGCCCTCGGCGTCGATCAGGGCGCGCAGCAGGTCACGCTTCTGCTTGGCGGCCATGTCGCGGCGGGTGGGGGTCAGCTGGATCAGGCGCTGCGTGATCGTCTCGCTGGCCGAGGCCTGGCGCGCGACCTCGACCCGTTCGGGCGAATGCAGGAAGGTGTTGGTGATCCGCTCGATCTCGGGGGCCATGGTGGCGCTGAAGAACAGCGTCTGGCGGGTGAAGGGCGTCAGCTGGAAGATGCGCTCGATATCGGGGATGAAGCCCATGTCCAGCATGCGGTCGGCCTCGTCCACGACCATGATCTGAACGCCGGTCAGCAGCAGCTTGCCACGCTCGACATGGTCCAGCAGGCGGCCCGGGGTGGCGATCAGCACGTCCACGCCGCGGTCGATCAGCTTGTCCTGTTCGCCGAAGCTGACGCCGCCGATCAGCAGCGCCTTGGTCAGGCGGGTGTGCTTGGCATAGGTGTCGAAATTCTCGGCCACCTGGGCGGCCAGTTCGCGCGTGGGGCACAGCACCAGGCTGCGCGGCATGCGCGCGCGGGCGCGGCCACGGCCCAGAAGCGTGATCATCGGCAGGGTGAAGCTGGCGGTCTTGCCGGTTCCGGTCTGCGCGATCCCCAGCACGTCGCGGCCTTCCAAGGCGGGCGGGATAGCCCCCTGCTGGATGGGCGTCGGCGTCTCGTAGCCGGCTTCCAGCACGGCCTGCAGCACTTTGGGGTCCAGCTTCAGATCAGAGAACTTTGTCATTCGGGGCTTTCCATTAAGCCGCGCCCGTTCTGGCGCGATGCGTTCCAAGCCGCGCGCCCGTCTGGCGCAGTGGCGGCTAAGTTGGGACGCAAACACGGACGCCCCGCCTTGATGCCTGCCGGATGCAGGCCCGCATCGCGTAGACCAAAGGCGCTGCCGCGTCAATCTTTTGCGTGGTCCGTCCCGCCGGCGGGGCGGTGGCGCGGGGCTTTCGGTTGACCTCTCCCCGTTCGAAAGGGTAACCCCCGGGGGTCAATCAGGAAGCCCATGATGAACCTTTTCACCGATTTGCGCGGCGTCGTCGTCGAGGCGCTGGACCAGATGGCCGCCGCAGGAGAGCTGCCCGCAGGCCTGGATACCGCCAATGTCACGGTCGAACCGCCCCGCGACCCGGCGCATGGCGACATGGCCACCAATGCCGCGATGGTGCTGGCCAAGCCCGCCGGCATGAAGCCCCGCGAGATCGCCGACCGCCTGGCCGCGCGCCTGACCGACCCCCGCATCAGCGCGGCCGAGGTCGCGGGCCCCGGTTTCCTGAACCTGCGCCTGTCGCCGGTGGTCTGGCAGGGCGTGATCCGGTCGGCCCTGCAGGCCGGCACCGAATTCGGGCGGTCCGACCTTGGGGCGAATGCCAAGGTCAACGTCGAGTTCGTCAGCGCCAACCCCACCGGTCCGATGCATGTGGGCCATGTCCGCGGCGCGGTCTTCGGCGATGCGCTGGCGCGGCTGCTGGCGTTCTCCGGCCATGACGTCACGCGCGAATACTATATCAATGACGGCGGCGCGCAGGTCGACGTGCTGGCCCGCTCGGCATACGAGCGCTATCGCGAGGCGAACGGGCTGGAGCCCGAGATCCGCGAGGGGCTGTATCCCGGCGACTATCTGATCCCCGTCGGAGAGGCGCTGAAGGCCAAGTACGGCGACAGCCTGCTGGACCGCCCCGAGGCCGAATGGCTGGAGGAGATCCGCGAATTCGCGACGCAGGCGATGATGGAGCAGATCCGCGGCGACCTGGCGATCCTGGGCGTCGAGATGGACGTCTATTCCAGCGAGAAGGCGCTGTACGGCACCGGCCGGATCGAGGATGCGATCGCGCGCCTGGACACGCAGGGCCTGATCTATCGCGGCGTGCTGGAGCCGCCGAAAGGCAAGCTGCCCGAGGACTGGGAGGCGCGCGAGCAGCTGCTGTTCCGGTCCAGCGCGCATGGCGACGATGTGGACCGGCCGATCCAGAAGTCGGACGGGGCCTGGACCTATTTCGCGCCCGACATCGCCTATCACTGGGACAAGATCGACCGCGGCTTCGATCAGCTGATCGACGTCTTCGGCGCCGATCACGGCGGCTACGTCAAGCGGATGAACGCGGCGGTCAAGGCGCTGTCGAACGGCCGCGTGCCTTTGGACGTCAAGCTGATCCAGCTGGTCAAGCTGTACAAGAACGGCGAGCCGTTCAAGATGTCCAAGCGCGCCGGCACCTTCGTGACCCTGCGCGACGTGGTCGAGGAGGCGGGGGCCGACGTCACGCGCTTCATCATGCTGACACGCAAGAACGACGCGGCGCTGGATTTCGACTTTGCCCGCGTGCTGGAACAGTCCAAGGACAACCCGGTCTGGTACGTCCAGTATGCCAGCGCCCGCGTCCATTCAGTGCTGCGCCGCGCGACCGAGGCCGGGATCGCGGTCGACGATTCGACCCTGGCGGATGCCGATCTGTCCGTCCTGTCCCACCCGGCCGAGCTGGAACTGGCCCGCAAGGTCGCCGAATGGCCGCGCCTGGTCGAGAACGCGGCCCGCGCGCACGAGCCCCATCGCGTGGCGTTCTTCCTGTATGAACTGGCATCCGACCTGCATTCGCTGTGGAATCGCGGCAATGACGACATGTCGCTGCGATTCATCCAGGATGGCGACGCGGTCACAAGCCAAGGAAAAATTGCGCTGGTCCGGGCGGTTGGCGTTGTTATTTCATCTGGTCTCGCTATTCTTGGCGTCACTCCGGCGGAAGAAATGCGCTGACCGAATGCGTCGCCGCCGGGGAAGGCTGAGAGCAGGCAAAAGTTAATCCGGGACAACCGGCGGGCAGGCGAACATGGCAGTGATGGACTTCCGCGAAGGCGGCTACGTTTTCTCGCGTCACAAGGTGAAGCGCGAATTCTCTTACGATCAGAACGGACAGCCGGCAGCGGCTGCCGGTCAGGCACAGCACCCCGGGCAGGCCGACGGCCTGCCGGCGCGGCTGGCGCGGGTGACCCATTACATGGGCGCGGTCGCATCGGTGGCGCTGATGGTCGGGTTGATGGCCTGGGGCTGGCAGCTGGTGTCGCGCGACGTGTCGGGCGTGCCCGTCATCCGCGCCGTCCAGGGCGAAGCCCGCACCACCGCCGAGGATCCGGGCGGTCAGCTGACCAACCATACAGGACTGGCCGTGAATTCGGTCGCCGGTGGGCAGGTCCTGTCGCCGACCGAGCAGGTCGCGATCGCGCCGGCACCGGTGGACCTGTCCGCCGATGACGTCGCCATGGGAGAGTTGGGCGCCACCGCCCGCGAACCCTCGAACCCGTCGGAGACGCCGTTGACTTTCGCGGGCGAGCCCATCGTGCCGCTGTCCGACAGCGAGGCCCGCGCCCTGGCTGAGGCCGAGGCGGCCGCCGCCGCCGAACGCGCCCTGGCCGATCACGCCGTCAATCAAGCCGCGATCATCGACGCCCCCGCCAGCGAGGGTGCGGTGACCGAGGTCGTCACCGACGAGAACGGTCTTCCGGCACAGTCCGCAGCCATCGCCGAGGCGCTGGCCCAGGCCCAGGCCGAGGCGAACCCCGCCGTGGTCGTCGCATCGGCCCGCCCCACGCCGCGCCCCCGTGTGACGCAGGTTGCCGCGGCACCCGCGCCCGTCGCCGCGCAGACCGCCCTGGCCCAGGCCCCGGCGCCGGCCCCCGA
>NZ_VDDC01000117.1:0-667 GCF_006239215.1 Paracoccus haeundaensis | reverse complement strand
CGTGCCGCCAGCCGCGCCGCGCCGCCCGACCCCGCGCCCCCCGCCACGATCAGCGCCGCGCCATGCGCATATTTGTGCCCGCCTTCGGACTGCTGCTTGCGCAGCCAGGGCCCTTCGCCGCCCGGCCCCTGCGCGCGGCGCCGGTCGGCCAGCTCGAAGCGCGGCCAGAGCGCGGTCATCAGCGC
This sequence comes from Paracoccus haeundaensis, assembly GCF_006239215.1. Lineage (NCBI taxonomy): Bacteria > Pseudomonadati > Pseudomonadota > Alphaproteobacteria > Rhodobacterales > Paracoccaceae > Paracoccus > Paracoccus haeundaensis. The sequence goes on along the minus strand of NZ_VDDC01000117.1, from coordinate 482 downwards.
CGGGCGCAGGCCGCGCCCGCCCTGGACGCGGAACGGCTCCAACCCAATATCGGCCACGACCAGTTGCCCGCAGGTCAGGGGGCCATGCTCCAGCAGGTGACCGGGCTTGGGGCTGTCGAAGGTCACCGTCATCGCGACGCGCAGCGCGTGCCAGGGCAGGGCGCCGCGCCCCGAGCCCAGGATCACGCCGCTGTCCAGGCACAGACCGCTTGGCGCATCCACCGCGACCAGGCGCGGGCGATAGAAGGCGCCGTCGCCGCCCTCGCCGCCCAGATGGCGCAGCAGGGCCGCGATCTCGCCCTCGGGCGGGCGGGTTAGGCCGGTGCCGAAGATCGCGTCGACATAGACATCAGCATCGGGCAGGGCGCGCAGCGCCGCGCGGGTTAGCGGCAGGACCGGCCCGGGCCATTGCGCCCGCGCCGCCGCCGCGTCGGAGCCCGGTCGCGGGGCCGCGCCCAGCACATCGACCCGCCAGCCCGCCT
>NZ_VDDC01000116.1:0-678 GCF_006239215.1 Paracoccus haeundaensis | reverse complement strand
GGTTGCTCATCGATCAGGTCTCCTTGAGGAGCCTGAATCATGCCGAACGCGCAGGATCAATGGGTCCTGACCCTAGACAAGCAGACAGTCCCGCTTATGGAAGAGCGACTGACGGTCACGAAGCGGAAGAGGGTGACAGACAAGGTCAGGGTCTCGACAGTCACCGAGACGGTGGACATCCTTTTTCCTGTCGATTTTTCCGACGTCGAAATAGATGTGGTCCGGGTCCCAATCGAGCGGGACATCGACGTCGTCCCGGATATCGTGACTGAAGGGGACCTGACGGTCATTCCCGTGGTCGAAGAGCGCATCGTCATCACGCGGCAGCTTGTCTTGCGGGAGGAAATCCATGTTCGCCGCACCGAACGTCGGGAAACCTCCGACATTCCGGTCACTATCCGGCGCCAGCGCGCCGTGATCGATCATCTCGGCCCTCAGACTGAGGGTCAAATCATCAGCGAAGAGGAAACTCACGATGACCTATGACAATGAAGCCGGTACTTCCCACGGAAGCATGTCCATCTCCGCCATGTTCGATACGAACGCCGATGCCCAGAATGCCGTATCGCGGCTCGAGACGCTCGGGATATCGCGCACGCAAATCCGAACAGTCGAGGGTGCTGCCCAATCCACGGAGCAGCGGGCCTCGACGACCGACGATAAGGGATTCTGGGATAG
>NZ_VDDC01000115.1:0-686 GCF_006239215.1 Paracoccus haeundaensis | reverse complement strand
ACTGGCGGGCTTACTACCTCGATCGCGCTTCCGAACTCTGCGGGACGGATGTCGGCCCCCTCGACGATCGCCACCAGCGGACGTCCGGGATCGGTCCATTTCCCGGCCCATGCCTCCTGGCCGGACGAGACCGACCATAAGTCGACGAAGCTCGCCATCGGACCGATCTGCCAGACATTGCCCTGCATGTCGGCCGGTCCAAATTTCGCAACCTGCTTTCCGTCGATATAGAAGGTAGCATCCTTCTCGGTCACGGACACCTCGTAGGTGTGCATCCCCTTCGACGCGTCGAAGCCGAGATCGATGATGCTCCGCTTCTGCGCCTCGGGGGTCAGGACCATGTGCTCGCCCTTGGCGTTCTCCATATGGATCGCGAGTTGGACTTTGGTCGTGTCTCCGCCGACGAACTCAAAGTCGAACTCGACCCACGGATCGTTCTTCCAGTCCGCCTTGTAGGTGAACATGCCGAAGACCGCACCGGGCGCCATGATCGGCGCTTGGGCCGTCCAGCTCCAAGTGCCGGTCGTTGCAATCTCGTTGGACTGCACCTCCGCACCGAGATAGGGTCTGGAAGAGCCGGCAGGGGCCTTGGTCAGAGAAAGACTCACATCACCGTTTGCCGCAACGCTGACGTTGTTGGCCGACCATGACATGTTGTTCGTCTGACCCGCATCCCATTCCGAGAT
>NZ_VDDC01000114.1:0-740 GCF_006239215.1 Paracoccus haeundaensis | reverse complement strand
GACCGACGGTAAGAATATTCGATTCTGAAGAAAGCGCCATTTGTCCCTCTAGTGATCTACTCTTTGTCAGCGTCGCGGGCGCCAGCGCAGTTGGCAGGCCCGGTTGGTCAGGTTCGCATTGAAAGATTAAGGAGTTCTTTGTGCCCTACGCTTGGCATTGGAAGCTGCTGCAAGGGTCTGAACCTAGCCGTCGTAGCATCGAGCTACTTTAGTGTAATGCCTCTGTCCGACTCATATCTATTATGCATGGGTTAAGAGTTTCTGCTTCGTTTTATGTTATGTATTATGAAAGCATATCGCTTTAATAATTATCTCCTTAACAATTATCGAAATTATTTAAATTATATTAGATTAATTAACTTAATTTTTATTGCGTGATGTGCCAAAAACCTCGCATGTAGCATTATCCTTCTTAAAAACAATGAACAGCCAAATTGCTGCACTGGTGAATCTACAGTCTACTACGAAGTTCCAGCAGCAAAGTAATTACTGAATTTAATTAAAAAAACTAAGTAATAATTTTTACTTAAAATTCCCGGTATAAATTTAAATATTATAAGTAATTAAACTATGGTGCACTCCTCGCCTTTTAATCATCAAGCTTGATGGAGCGGTATTTCTGGTCGCCCTAATTCAAAAGCCTGCTTTTCGGCAAAATCTAGAGTCAGGACCCATTAATCGGGTTGCGACCACCTTGCCGGCGTGTTTCACGCCCCCAACTGATGGGTGCATGATGAGCA
>NZ_VDDC01000113.1:0-745 GCF_006239215.1 Paracoccus haeundaensis | reverse complement strand
CTCGTACGACTATCCGGGCGACGACATCCCGATCATCAAGGGTTCGGCGCTGGCAGCCATGGAAGGCCGCGACAACGCCATCGGCGAGGATTCGATCCGCGCGCTGATCGCCGCCGTCGACGAGTACATCCCGACCCCCGAGCGTGCGATCGACCAGCCGTTCCTGCTGCCGATCGAGGACGTGTTCTCGATCTCGGGCCGCGGCACCGTGGTCACCGGCCGCATCGAGCGCGGCGCGGTCAACGTGGGCGACGAACTGGAGATCGTGGGCATCCGCGACACCAAGAAGACCACCTGCACGGGCGTCGAGATGTTCCGCAAGCTGCTGGACCGCGGTGAGGCCGGCGACAACGTGGGCGTCCTGCTGCGCGGCATCGACCGTGACGGCGTCGAGCGCGGCCAGGTCCTGGTCAAGCCGAAGTCGGTCACCCCGCACACCCAGTTCGAGGCCGAGGCCTATATCCTGACCAAGGAAGAAGGTGGCCGCCACACGCCGTTCTTCGCGAACTACCGCCCGCAGTTCTACTTCCGGACCACGGACGTCACCGGCACCGTCAAGCTGCCCGAGGGCACCGAGATGGTGATGCCCGGCGACAACCTGAAGTTCGAGGTCGAGCTGATCGCCCCGATCGCGATGGAAGAGAAGCTGCGCTTCGCCATCCGCGAAGGCGGCCGCACCGTCGGCGCAGGCGTCGTCTCCAAGATCATCAAGTGATCCAGGGCCCGAACGGGCCAAGGAACGCTG
>NZ_VDDC01000112.1:0-769 GCF_006239215.1 Paracoccus haeundaensis | reverse complement strand
ATGATGTCCGGCGGTCCGAACCGATAGATGGCCTCGTTCAGCGCCTCGACGCAGAAGTCGGCGTCCCCTCGCCATGGTCCTCGGACCAGTGGCGGACTATGGCTCGATGTTGGAGATCCGCCACGCCAAGACCATGCGGGTGTGCCAGTCCATGATCGCCACCAGGGAGAGTGAGGCATGAGCCGCCACCGGTCCGAGGCCATGCCGAGCGCCGCGACGCATCGGCAGATAGGTGATGTCCACACACCAGACCTGATTTGGCCGGTCCGCACGCAGGCCGCGCGAGCCAGATAGGGGTAGGTCTTGTGTCCCTTCGTCGGCCGGCCGGTGTTGGACTTCTGCTAGATCGGCATCAGACCCATCAGGCGCATAAGCCGACGTATGCGCTTTTCGTTCACCTTGTGGCCGTTTTCGGGCTTGCGCGGCCCCACTGGGGCCACGGTCCCTGCAACTGCGCAGGTGCCAGGTCATCTGACGGACGCCAAGGAAAGGCGTGTCGAGGAACCGCACGTCGATCAACCGCAGTGAGCCCTGTGGCCGCCACTGGTTCGAGGTCCATGGCGAACGCGAGGGTCTGGTCCGTCTCACCCTGCGGCATATGGTAAAACGACGAACGAGGGACATGCAGCAGAGCGCACTGCCGGCCGATCGACAGGTCCGGATGGTCGCGTTCGACCATGCCGTTCGGCATCGTCTCTCGGACCAATGGCGTTCCAGTGCCGCATCACTTCCCGCCCCAGGGCTTCAGCTTTCTTTCCAAAATGAGTTG
>NZ_VDDC01000111.1:0-783 GCF_006239215.1 Paracoccus haeundaensis | reverse complement strand
AGATCAGCAGACAGCAAAAACAGTACTTACGTCAGTGCCCAGCTTTCACGGGGCAACTCAATCCGTGCGCTCGCGGCCGTTGTAGGAGGCATCCCGGACGCGGATAGGAAGCGACCTGCAGCGGTTTTCCGTGGCGTCGCAAAGTCAGCCAAGCCAGACGACGCTGTCGTAATGGAAGGCCTGCCGCCGATTGTGGTAGCCTCTTTTCCGGGTCCATTTCACTTGGCGCGGCTTCTCGAAGTAGCAAGTTCTGCACTTATCGAAGTAGCCGTCATCAACATTGACCCGCCATACGGTGTACCTGCCGATCGCTGGCATCATTCGATGGCGCGAGTCGCGAAGAAGAGGACTTACATCTGGTCGAACCACCTCGCTGCATTCAGGGCAGGCTACCTCGAACCGGGCACATCTTGTGCAGTTGGTTTTCCAACAGGTGCAGGCAAATCGACCACCGCGCAATTAAAGAATCATGCAGCTCTTCTGCGAGATCTGAAAGTTGCTTTCCTCGCGCCAACCCATGCACTGGTTGATTCTGACCGCGAGCCATATCGAGCCTGAGAGCTTTGCGGAAATCGGACTTCTCATCCTCGACGAGTGCCATCTGATCCATCCGAAGACTGACGGAGATCGGCGAGCTATCGACGCAATGCTATGCCTGATCCGCTTTACTCGGGTTGACCCAGATGCGGATCTTGTCCTCCTATCAGCTATGGTGAGGTAATCCTCCCCATCGTTAAGGGGGTTTATTCGTAGAATTTTCTCGTAGCGTGAGCTGAGGAGATT
>NZ_VDDC01000110.1:0-850 GCF_006239215.1 Paracoccus haeundaensis | reverse complement strand
GTCAGGACCCATTAATCGGGTTGCGACCACCTTGCCGGCGTGTTTCACGCCCCCAACTGATGGGTGCATGATGAGCAATCTTTTTTGGCTGAGCGACGAGCAGATGGCGCGGCTACGGCCATTCTTTCCAAAGAGCCATGGCAAGCCGAGGGTCAATGATCAGCGGGTGTTGAGCGGGATAATCTTCATCAATCCTGATGGCTTGCGTTGGTCCGATGCGCCGCCGGAATATGGTCCACCGAAGACCGTCTACAACCGATGGAAGCGCCGGAGCGACATGGGTGTTTTCGTCCGGATGATGGAGGGACTTGCTTCCGAAGCCGCCGACCGGAAGACAGTGATGATCGACGCTACCTATCTCAAGACGCACCGTACAGCTTCAAGCCTGCGGTTGAAAAAGGGGGGCGTGGCAGGCTGATTGGGCGAACGAAGGGTGGCATGAACACCAAGTTGTATGCCGTCACGAACGCGAACGGCCGCCCGATCAAGTTCTTCATGACAGCTGGTCAGGTCAGCGACTACACCGCCGCGGCGGCCCTGCTGAGCAATCTGCCCGAGGCCGAATGGCTATTGGCCGATCGGGGCTATGACGCCGACTGGTATCGTGATGCCTTGCAGGACCAAGGCATCACGCCCTGCATTCCTGGCCGGAAGTCCCAAGGCAAGCCCGTCCAATACGACAAATGCCGCTACAAGCGGCGCAATCGTATCGAGATCATGTTCGGCAGGCTCAAGGACTGGCGCCGCGTTGCGACCCGCTACGAAAGGTGCCCGAAGGTCTTTCTGTCCGCCATCGCTCTCGCCGCAACTGTCATTTTCTAGCTTTGAAAATTAACGAGGCTGGAGCCTA
>NZ_VDDC01000109.1:0-964 GCF_006239215.1 Paracoccus haeundaensis | reverse complement strand
CGTGTTCGCGCTGTCATTCCCGTTGATGATGTTCTGGGCGGGAGGCGTCGGAATGGGGGTCGGATCGGGTGTAGGTGTGACCTCTGGCTCTTCGGTCTGAGGCTCGTCGACGGGCGGGACAGGGGTGGGCGTTGGTGCGGGAGCGGCACCCTCATTCACGCCGTCACGATCATATTCCATCACAGTTTTCCAAGCCAGCTTCTGAAGGCTTGCTGCAATGATGGGATTGATGGTCGGGTAGGCGCCATAATCACCGAAGACGATATTCGGCAGGCCTGAAGGGTCCTTACCGTAGAGTGTCGCCTGGTGGACCATCGTCACGTAGTAATAGCCGGCGTCTGTCGGATGGATATCGTCAGTAAAGAAATGCCTGATGGAGGAAACGCCAGGGATCTTGCCGGCCTCGATAGCATCGTAAAGGTTGGCCATTGCTTGCCCGGCGGGAACGAGCAGCATCTCTTTCGATCCAGTCGGTCGTGCCGCATTTACTTTGTCGACCACGCCTTCCCAGATAGGGCTGAAACGGTCCAAGCTTGCCCGCCAAGCCTTCAGGTCACCGTTGAAGAAGTCGAACCCGTTCCAGGTCTCATAGAGATAGGACTGGATGCCGGGGTTGGTGGCATGGGCAAGAGTAAGGAATTTGAGGGCGTAACCCGAGGTGTCGTTCCACTGGACATTCGTTTCCAGAGGAACGGCTTCCGTGAGGATGAGTGCGTCATATTTGCCGGTGGCGAGGGCCTGGTGGGAATCCACACCTTGCGCATGGACACGATCGTGGTCATTCCAACTCACACGCAACGGTGCGCCGGTAATGACCTGAAAGTCGGTCTTTCCTTCATTTCCCATGCTGTTCATCATGTGGGGAATTTGCCGCCCGACGAGGCTATGACCGACGGTAAGAATATTCGATTCTGAAGAAAGCGCCATTTGTCCCTCTAGTGATCTACTCTTTGTCAGCGTCGCG
>NZ_VDDC01000108.1:0-1012 GCF_006239215.1 Paracoccus haeundaensis | reverse complement strand
CCGGCCGATCCGGTCCGCACCCCCCTTCCCCGCCCCGAGGCCCGGCTGGAGGTGCGCAACCTCTCGGTCGCCCCGCCGGGAGAGGGGCAGGCCACCCTGCGCGGCGTCAGCTTCGGCGTGGCGCCCGGCACGGCCCTGGGGGTCATCGGCCCGTCGGGCGCGGGCAAGTCGACGCTGGCGCGGGCGCTGATCGGCGCGTGGCGCGTGGGCGGCGGCAGCATCCGTCTGGGCGGCGCGACGCTGGACCAGTACCACCCCGACGTGCTGGGCGGCCTGATCGGCTATCTGCCCCAGCAGGTGACGCTGTTCGACGGCACGATCGCCGAAAACATCGCCCGCCTGTCCGACCGCCCCGACCCCGACCAGGTGGTGCGCGCCGCACAGGCGGCCGCCGCGCACCAGATGATCCTGGACCTGCCGCAGGGATACGACACGCGCATCAGCCAGACGGCGGGCCGTCTGTCGGGCGGCCAGATTCAGCGCATCGGCCTGGCCCGCGCGCTTTATCCCGACCCCGTGCTGCTGGTTCTGGACGAGCCGAACTCGAACCTGGACAACCTGGGATCCGAGGCGCTGAATGCCGCGATCCGGCGGCTGAAGTCGCAGGGCGGCGCGGTCATCATCATGGCCCACCGTCCCGCCGCGATCAACGAATGCGAAAACCTGCTGGTGCTGGAGGGCGGCGTCCGCCGCGCCTTCGGTCCGCGTGACAAGGTGCTGGAACAGATGGTGCAGAATTCGGCCCAGATCCGTCAGGCCCAGACCTCGGGCCAGGGCGGGGGCGTCGCATGAGCCGCGGTCGGACACGCGCGGCCTCGGGCGACCGGCGCTGGCCGGTGCGCGGCCCGATCATCGCGGGCGTGGTGGCGGTGCTGGTGCTGGTGGGCGGCTTCACGGTCTGGGCGATGTCCACGCGCATCTCGGGCGCGGTCGTGGCGGGCGGCCAGGTCGAGGTCGAACAGCAGCGCCAGATCGTCCAGCATCCCGATGGCGGCGTGGTCCAGGACATCGC